>JAUXGF010000300.1 GCA_030622395.1 Calditrichaceae bacterium | reverse complement strand
GTTCAATCACCCTGCGCAAAGAAAGCCAGCCATGTTTTTTAGAATCGCGGAAACGGTGATTGTAAACTTTGTAACTGCCGTTTTCACAATAAACAATATCCTCAGGTTTTTTTATTTGTTCCTGCAAAAGAGCGGCGGCGCTAAAAATTTTAAATGTCGAGCCCGGCTCAAAAACATCGGTGATTGTTTTGTTTCTTTTAACGGACGCTTTATAATATTTATGGCGGTTCGGATTAAATGAAGGATAGTTAGCCATAGCCAGCACTTCGCCGCTAAACGGATTCATTACAATCGCCATGCCTGATGCAGCTTTAGCCTTTGTTACGCCCTTCTTTAATTCTTGCTCAACAACCGTCTGAATATTTTTATCAATAGTTAAATAAATATCCATACCCTGCTCAGCCCGGCGTAAAGGATAATCCGCATTATAAAATACACGGCGAGGACCGTCATATTGCAATACCGCCTCGCCTTCAACGCCTTTTAATTCCTTTTCATATTGCAGTTCGAGTCCGCTTAAACCATTATCATCCGGATCGGTAAATCCCAATAAATGCGCTGCATAACTATGATATGGATAGTAACGCCCAAAATTTTCTCCTATGATTAAACCGTTATCATTCATTTTAAATATATCATAATTACCCTTTGCCGGCGCCCGGCGTTCTAAATAAACAAAATGAGTTTTCTGGTTTAATTTATTCAAATAATACTTTTCGGACTTTGAGAAAGCTTCCGCGCATTTTTTGGCAATCAGACGTTTATTTTCAATCATTTTGGGATCGGCGGCTAAATCATAATGAATAACATTAGTAGCCAATTTATTTCCTTTCCGGTCGCAAATTGCCCCCCGGCGCGCAGGTAGGACAATCTTTTTTTCATATTGCCTTTTCGCCGCGGCGCTGAACAGATCGTTGTTAATAATCTGCAGCCGGAATAAATTAGCCTCTAATATAATCCAGAAAAGACTTAGCAAAATAACTAAGATATATAATCTGGTCGCGCTAATTTTTGATTGTTTATTTATTGACATTAATGAACTCCAGCCAGCTCATAGGTTTTATCTTTCTGATGGCGCTCTGCAAATTTCTTTTTAAGTGATTTGAATTCATCAAAATTATCAAGCTGTAAAATGATTACATCATCCGTATTATTAACCAGGTTATACTTTTCAACGGCAATTTTCCCAATTCGGTCAATATTGCTAAGCCGGTCAACTTCCGCTTCTAATTTTTCCGTCTGACTGACTAATTGTTTTTTCTGCTGTTCCAGACTGCGAAGGTCTTTCATCAAAAGATCAACTTTAAATACCTGGTACATTTTGAGAGAAATTACCAGAACCAAACCAAACAAAATCAAAATACTATAAATCCTTTTACTAAGTCGATTATTGGTTTTACGTTTAGCTTTCATAATTTTTCTCCAACTCTAAATTTTGCGCTTCTTGCCCTGCTGTTTTTTTTGATTTCACTAAAACCGGGCACAATAATATATGGTTTTATACGCTTCATTTGCGGCTCCCTGCCGCAGACACAATAAGGAATCTCCTTTGGACAAGTACAGGGATTTTCCTGCTCTCTTAGAAATTTTTTTACAATTCTGTCTTCAAGCGAATGATAGGAAATTACGCCTATTCTTCCGCCTTTTTTTAAGCGCTGTAAAGATTGCCGTAATGTATCTTCCAGAATTTTAAGCTCGTCGTTCACTTCAATACGCAGCGCCTGGAATATGCGGGCGCAGCTCTTTACCGCAAATCGTCCCGCCACACAACGATTAATAATCTCGACCAGCGCATCGCTTGTTGTAATCGCTTTATGCTGCCGGGATTTTACGATTTGCCAGGCAATTTTCCTTGAATAACGCTCCTCTCCATAATTACTGAATATGCGAATTAATTCTTCTTCATTATAAGACGCTAAAATATCCGCGGCAGTGAAGGGACTTTTTAAATCCATGCGCATATCCAGGCTTACCCTCTGCCTAAATGCAAAGCCGCGCGCATCATCATCAATCTGATGCGAGGAGACGCCTAAATCCAGAAAAATACTATCGAGTTTATCAACCCCCGCTAATTGTAAAGCCTGATCAAATTCATTAAAGCAGCCATTGTAATAAATAACGCCTCTGTAAGCTGCTAATCTTTTTTGGGCATAGTCAATCGCTTCATGATCCCTGTCAATCCCAATATACACAGCCTTATCCGAAAGTTTTTTCAAGAATAATTCCGCATGCCCGCCACCCCCAAGCGTCCCGTCATAATAAACCCCTTCTCGATTAAGCAGTAAATGGGCGCATACTTCATGACCTAAAACGGGAACATGATAATTATCTGCCATGCAATAATTACCCCTCGTCAAAGAACATGTCTTTGAAACTAATTTTTTCAGCTAAATCTGTTAAACTTAAATCTTCCTCAACCAGATAATCATTATAAACCTTGGGGTTCCAGATTTCAAGCTTGGAAAGCGAACCGATGATTAACAGGTCTTTTTCAATTTCCCCCATTTTCAGGATTCGTTCAGGAATCATCACTCTTCCCTGGCTGTCCATCGTTGCATAAAAAGCAACGCCTACAAACAAACGGATAAAATCGCGCGTTTTTTTTTCGAGAGGATTAAGTGTGCGTAAAATTTTGGTGAGACGCTGCCATTCATTTAACGGGTAAGCATACAAATTTACGCCTTCGAAGCCGCGTGTGAATACAATAGTATTCTCAGCCTCGGGCACAAATATTTTTCGTACGTTAGAGGGAATATTTACACGCTTTTTATTATCCAGGGAACACTTATATTCCCCGGCAAAATCCATGATTGCCATATTACAAATCCAGGGAAATTACACCACTTTGTTCATTTATTAGGAAATATTCACCACAATATTAATATCTTTTCGGTCTAAATGCAAGAATATTTAGTATTTTTCTTGTTTATTTTTTAAAAAATGCTTGTTATAATCCCGATCCTGAAAAATCATGATGATTATTTTTGAATTGATTACTTACGAATTAGCGACTTCTTAAAGGATCGTAAATCAGAAAAGTAAACATAAAATTACATTTGAGTGTGGTAGAGACCTAAAAGGTTTTCGAAAACCTTTTAGGTCTTTTTTGGGGAATAGGGATTTTAAGGTGAAAATTGCCAATAGTAAATATTCATTCACTAAAAGGATTTAAAACTTTCAGGTTGGGTATGTCTTTGAAATCCTTTTCATTGCGGGTGACTAAAATACTTTTTTTATAAATAGCTGAGGCTGCAATAATCGCATCGGGTATTTTAAGGTGTTTGTTTTTACGAATTTCAATTACTATCTCTTCAACATCATTATTCATGCCAACTTTTTTGAATCCATTTAATAGTAAATCAATCTTTTCTCTTTCCTGATATGTTAAATCTGAATATCCCAATAATTCTATGGAAGAAATAAATGAATAAAATAGTTGATCCGTTACCGGACTTAATTTCGAAAAGAAGTAATGAATTTTAGGATCGTCACATAAGTGATATATAAAAATGTTGCTGTACAGAAGATATTTACTCATAACCTGTTCCATTCTTCCCTGCTTTTTTTAATGTAATTCAATAAATCTGATTTTTTATCCTTCAGCAATCCTCGCGTTTTTTTTATAGCTTCGATATCTGCATACGTTAGTGTGACCTTATCATCCGGAATTTCTATTTTCACATATTTATCATTCATCTCTTTTATGGCGCTTCTGGGTAAAGTAATTACTGTCATTTTGGGTTTCCCTCTATTTATATAATGTATTAAAATTTAATCACACACAATTGAAAAGTAAACATAAAATTACGCTAAAGTAAATTTTGGTGCGGTAGAGACCTCAAAGGTTTTCGAAAACCTTTGAGGTCTTTTTTGGGGAATAGGGATTTCAGACGAAGCATTGCCCCGTTTCTACATAATAATTAAACTAATTTTAAAGTGTAAATAGCCAATAGAAAATATTCATTCACTAAAAGGATTTAAAACTTTCAGGTTGGGTATGCCTTTGAAATCCTTTTCATTGCGGGTGACTAAAATACTTTTTTTATAAATAGCTGAGGCGGCAATAATCGCATCGGGTATTTTAAGACGTTTGTTTTTGCGAATCTTTAAAACATGCTCTTCAATGTTTAAATTGTAATCGATTCGATAAAATTCATTTAAGAGCATATCAATCTTTTCAGCCGTATCATTAGAAATTTTAGGCAGTCCAATTAATTCCAACCGTGTTATAAAAGAATAATATATGGTGGATTCCAATGTTATCCTTTTATAAAAGAATGATTTGACTTCAGGAGTATCCTGCATAAAGTAGATTAGAATATTTGTGTCAAGTAAATACAGACTCATGTTCTATCCCATTCATCACGGCATTTTTTTTGGTACTCCATAGGATCAATCTTATAATCTTTTAATATACCGCGTGCTGCTTCAAGAACATTGCCGCTTATTTTTTTAACGATAAGCTCTTTCTCCGGAATTTCTATTTTCACATATTTATCATTCATCTCTTTTATGGCGCTTCTGGGTAAAGTAATTACTGTCATTTT
>JAUXGF010000368.1 GCA_030622395.1 Calditrichaceae bacterium | reverse complement strand
TTCACCCACAATACGCAAATGCCAATCGACATTTTCGATTGCCCCGTTTAAAAAATACCAGCCGCCTCGCACTAGCTTGTAAACTCTGTTCGGTGGAACACCGGCTAATGTATCAGCAGCTATCGCTCGATTCAGGGCGCCGCCATTCACTGGATCCGGCACTACTAATAAGGTGTCTTGCGCAAAAGCATCGTCGGCAAAAAGAACAAAACACATTAAAATTGCCAGCAGTGATTTTACTATAGTAATAATTATCTTTCTCATTGTTAATTCTCCAATTGGTTAACTTCCCTCGTTTTTTAATTAATTATTGTTTGTTTTAGCTGCTTGCTTTATCACCTCCTCTAAATAAGTTAGATTATTTGAAATAGCGGTTAATGAGTCAATATCACCTCCTTCCTGTTTTTTATGAAGTTTTTCTGAACAGGTTTAAAATCGATACCTGACCCCTAAATCCGCGGTTAAACCAAAATACTCCATTCTCGTATCCCAGTTGTGAACCGGCTCATAAAGACGGTCAGGTCGATCGCTAATGTTATTTAAATGAAAAAATAGTTCCAATCCACCCCAGATATATTGTTTTAATGACAAATCCCAACGCACCAAATCATCTGTATAACCGTCAGCTTCTTCCCTCTCGCCAACCTTACTTAATGTATTTCCCTGATATAGCAGGGACAACCTGCCTGAGAAACCTCTATAATCGTAACCAATAGCCAGGTTTAAAATATGATTGGGTTGGTAGATCATCCTACCGCTGCGAGTTGAATCGATACGAACCATTTTTAGTGGTCTTAGTGATATCGTTTTCACAAGTGAAAAAGGATAGAGCGTCGATGTAGAAATCATTGTATAATTAGCATTAATAACCACACCCTTAAATATGCCGGGCAAAAACCTTAACTGAGTCTGCAAGTCAATCTCAAGACCTCTTACATAAGTAGTGTGGGGAGAATTGATAATATCATGCAAGCGATAGTTTTTGTACTGGGCATGTACATTTTCTTTTTCCGGATCGAGAATTTGCCTTTCAAAGCTGAAGAAAAGGTCTTCTATCTCTTTGTAAAAACCGCTGAAACTTAAAAGACCGAACCGTCTGTTATAAAAGGAAAGCGATAGATCATAATTCATGGACACAGCCGGCTGCAAATCCGGATTGGCGCGGCTATAATACTGACTAGAGTCAATTATCCGCTTACGTGGTGAAATATAACGAAAATCGGGGCGGGACATCGTTTTTGTTTGCGCCAGGCGTATAGCAAACCAATCGGTTACTTTATAGCGCAGGTGGAACATTGGAAACCACTTTTTGAGGTCGCGGGTAGAAGAGACTTTTTTAATTTCACCAATAGGATCGCCCTGCCCGCTTATTGTTATATTGTTGATATAGGCGTCAAAAGAAGTTTTTTCATGCTCGAAACGGACGCCCGGCAGGAACATAAGTTTTTGCCCCAAATTTATTTCCGCCATAATGTATGCTGCTGATATCTTCTCGGTGGCGGTGTAATCATTGGCGTCTGCATCAATCATATCGTATAAGTATGGGCTGGTACTATCCATACCCGTGTTCATAAAATCAACATCACAGGCGTACTTAATGAAATACTGACCATCCAGAAAATCGCCGGAAGAATAGTCAGGGTCAAGAAAAGATTCCATCATAAAATCACCCTCCGCGTTACGAATAACATCGGGAAACATGTCTGGAAAGACATCCCTGGCATCACTGCCATAGTACATTGGCGCCTGCCATCGGCTCAGGTCATACATTCGATTTTTGTCTCTATACTTACCGCCAATCTTTAAATTACCGGAAATCATGCTGCTTAAAGTGAAAGGACGTTCAAAGTTCAGCTGCCCGATTAAATCCTTTTCATCAGATTTAGAAGTTTCCTTGATTATAAACTGTAAAAATACATGGTCCAGATTATGATTTGCCAAAAGGGGAAATTGCTCCGGTCCTTTGTCAGGAGAGGGCGGTGAACTAAAAGCCTGGGTTTCACGAAAATGTAAACGATAATCCTTAGGAATCTTTTGCAAAGACTGCGAGTAAGATAAATTCCAATCAGCATTTATTCCAAAAATTGAGTATTCTCCTGAGAATGAATTCATTATCAGATCAGTAATAATATTTTGCTGCCTGACTTCATTATCCTTAGCTACAAATTCAAGACTATACTGTTCCATTTGTTGGATTACATCGCGGTCTAATCGGGTAAACAGACTATTAAACATTAACTTGCCGTTAGATAGTTCGTAATCCAGTAACAAACTTGCCCCATATCGATCTCGAGTTTCGTGGCGATCTTTAAGCCGTAGAGTTGTAATCCTGATAGGCGCGGTTTCTTCATCGGGAAGTTTTTCCCTGAGTCTTACGTAGGTCGCATCAAAGCGATCTGTACCGCGATCCGCTCGTTCAAAGTTAACCTGAGCTATTACGCCAAGTTTGTTTTCGAAAAATCGGTTGCTTACATTGCCTAAAACTTTAAAAGCCTTATAAGAAGATTCCTGCCCATTATATCCACCTTGTAATAATAAAGTTGTATGAAAGCCTTCTTGAGAGCGCCTAAGCTTAAAATCTACGGTACCGCCGATAGCGTCCGCATCTTTATCCGGGGTCAAGGCTTTAGCAACTTCAATACCATCTAATATATTTGACGAAATCATACTCATGTCAACGCTGCGGTCATCAAGATCGGTGGCGGGAATGCGCACGCCGTTGATGGTAATTAAATTTAATTTAGGCTGCATCCCGCGAATGGCAACCTTAGTACCTTCTCCGGCGTCACGTATAATCGATACACCGGGCAGCCTTCCTACAGACTCGGCTGCGTTTGCGTCTGGCAGTTCCTCGATGCGGGCTTTGGAAACTATGTTTGTTATTATACGAGATGATAGCTGCTGATTAATGGCGGCTAACTGCCCCACTGCCTGCGCCGTCACTACTATTGTTTCACCTGTAAGAGTTTCATAATTAAGTTTAATATCCACTATAATCGTAGCGTTTGGCTGTACATTCACCGAGACTGTTTTCTTTTGATAACCAATGAAACTCACTATCAGCTCATATCGATCCGAAGGTATCATTAATATGCGATATTCACCTTCCAAATTCGACGCTGCCCCCAGGCTGGTTTCGGATAAGAATATATTAGCCCCCGGAAGCGGTTTTCCTGTCAGACTGTCCGTTACCGTACCCTTAATAATTCCATGGATTGCGGCTGTTAAATCTACTGGATAAACTGAAATGAAAAATATTAACAATATTGTAGATACAAAAAAATATTTTTTAGTATCCATTTTATTCCACCCTCTATTTTATAATTATCTTAATTGTTGCTACATCTCGTGAAATTAATAATTTCCGATTGCAAATTTAGCCCGCTGGTTCATAGTTATGCAGGCTTTATCCTTTATTTTATTTTCATGATACTTAAAGAATATGATGTTTTTCCCATACTTCTGAAATTTTATACCCATCAGCTAAATCTTTACGAACTAAATTTTCTTCGGCAACTCGATTTAAAACCTTTTTAATCACTATCTTCTCAATGTAGTCGAGCCTCTCAATTTCAGATTCGATAGTCATAAAAATTCTTCCTCAGGAAAGTATAAAATTGATTAAAGGTTAATGGTGACAATTATCACATTTTGATATAACCAGGTTGCAAGAGTTATTTATTGACACTTGCCATCACTAATAAGTAGACAATTAATATACCTTCTCGGGATTACCCGATTCTAAAGACCGATGAATAGAATCTAATATCGCCGTTACTTTGCGACCATCTTCAGCCTTA
>JAUXGF010000114.1 GCA_030622395.1 Calditrichaceae bacterium | reverse complement strand
ATTGATCAATTAATTTTTTTCTATATATGCGCTCCTGAAACAATTCATCCGCTATATTTAATGCCGTTAAAATAGCTATTTTTGATGATGATTTTATAGATTGTGCACGATCTATCTCTCTCATTTTATCATCAACATATTGTGCAATTTCATTAACGTAATTTTCATTATTATCAGCGATTAATGTATATTCTGATCCAAAAATATTTACGCGTATTTGGCCAGGAGCCATTATTTTATTTCCTTGTATTATAAATCAACACCACTACTTTGGAATGCTTTTTGTTCTAATTGTGAAACAAGTTTTTTTAAATGTAAATTAACTTCTTGATTCTTATTTTTTAACCTTTCATTTTCACTTTTTAAATTTTCATATACATTTAAATCAAATTCACCAGAGAGTTGTTCAAATGTTTGAAGTCTGTTCTTTAATTTAATATTCTCTTTTTCTAATTTAATATTTCTATATTTTAATTGACGTAATTTTATTACTACTTCTTCAACCAACTCCTTTAATTTGTCAAATTGAGCAAGATTCATTCAATTATTCCCGCAGGCTTGCATTAAATTGTTTACTTGTTTGTTTAATGATTTTGTTAAATGTTTGATCTACTTCTTTATCGCTTAAAGTGTGTTCCGTAGACTGAAAACGCATTCTGACAGCTAAACTTTTTTTATCCGCAGGTATATTCCCGCCATGAAACACATCAAAGATATCCACATGATTAAGCAAGGATCCGCCAATCTGATCTATATAGCCAATCACTTCAGAAGCAGATATTTTATTATCAAGAACAAGAGCTATGTCTCTTTCAACATAAGGATATTTGGGAATCGGATCGTATTTCCTGTCAAAGTTTATTTTATTTGATATTTTATCGACGTCTAATTCAAATGCATATACAAAATTCTCTATCCCAAACGCCTTAATAGTATCATCGGCAATTTTACCGCAAACGCCAACAATTTCATCATTAATTTTAACGGCAGCCGACTCGCCCTTCATCAGGTATTTAGTTTTATCATATAAAATAAATTTAAAATTGTCAAGAAATATTTTACTTAAAAAAGATTCCATTATTCCTTTTATATCATAAAAATCAACAGACTCTTTATCCGAGTTCCATGCTTCCGGGCAGCGTCTTCCTGTTATCACGGCAGACAGGGCATAAGGTTGATCAGGCAATTGGTTTTCTTTATAATTTGTAAAAATTCGCCCAATCTCAAATAAACGCAAATCCGCCATATTCCGATTGATATTATAATTTACAGCTTTAAGTAATCCCGGCAAAAGCGATGGACGCATTGTTGTCATATCATCGCTGATCGGATTTAAGATGGTAATATTTTTACCCTGTTGAAAAATTTCAGCTTCTTCCGCTTTCAGCATGCTGTTTGTCGCCGCCTCATTAATCCCTAACTCCAATAATTTATCACGTAGAAAATTATTAATGTTTTCTTGCTCCGGCTGATTAATTTCATAAGGAACTTCAGTATAGTCCCGTGAAGGTAAATTTGAGAAATTTACAAGACGGGCTACTTCTTCAATAAGGTCTACTTCCTTTCTCAGATCAACGCGAAACGTAGGTATGACAACTTTTTCATTTTTAATGACAAGCTGCAAGCCTTTTAATTTTTCAAAAATTATATCAGAGCTTAAATTCGATCCAAGCAGGCGGTTTACCTTTTCGGGTCTAAATTTTATTTCTTCAGGTTTAATTGGATTAGGATAAACGTCACAAATACCCTGCACAACTTTACCGCCGGCGATTTCAGCCATAAGAGCGGCGGCCCGATTAATTGCCTGTATTACTCCATTCGGATCAGCTCCGCGCTCAAAGCGCTGCGAAGCTTCTGAACTTAATCCTAATTTTTTACCGGAATAAGAAATACGTTCCGGTTTAAAATAGGCGGCTTCTAACAAAACATCCACTGTTGCGCCGGAAACTTCAGAATTTTGCCCTCCCATTATACCGCCGATGGCGACAGGGCGTTCTTCATCGCAAATCAAAACAGTGTTTTCAGGTAATTGGCGTTCTTTATTGTCAAGCGTTATAAACGTTTCGTTTTTTCTGCTGGCGCGTACATTTATTTCCGGTCCTTTAATTTGTGATAAATCAAAAGCATGCAGCGGGTGTCCTGTTTCCATTAAAACAAAGTTAGTAATATCAACAATATTATTGATTGACCGTATTCCGACTGTTTCTAATTTTTTCCTCATCCACAGCGGACTTGGTTCAATTTTAATATTTCGGATAACCCGGGCTGCATATCTGGGACAGCCGATTTCATCTTCAATATTAATAGAAATAAATGAATCTATTTTTTGATTGGTTTCCTCTTCTACGTAAAATTCCGGCAGCCTTAATTTATTCCCTGTTATAGCCGCAACTTCACGGGCAATTCCGATAACGCATAAACAGTCCGGGCGGTTAGGAGTAATAAATAAATCTAAAATATAATCCTGATCTTTTGATAACAGGTCATATACATTGGCGCCTGTTTCATATTCTTCTTCAAAAGCCCAAATGCCCTCGGAAGATTCTTCAATTCCTAATTCTTCTTTGGAACAAATCATACCAAAGGATTCAACGCCCCTGATTTTCGCCTTTCTGATTTTAAAATCCTTAGGAAGAACGGCGCCCACTCCGGCAAAGGGAACAACCTGTCCTTCCGCAACATTCGGCGCGCCGCAAATTACCTGAAATTCTTCACTTCCCGTTGAAACGCTGCAAACAGATAATTTATCAGCATTGGGATGTTTTTCGACCTTTTCAACTTTGCCGACAATAACGCCGCTGAAAGGTAGAATAACCGGATATAATTCTTCTACTTCAAAACCGGCTTCAGTTAGACTATCTGCTAATTCCTGGGGAGTTAGATCAATATCAATATATTCTTTTAACCAATTATAAGAAATTATCATTTTTCTGCCATTAAAATTGATTCAAAAATCTAAGATCATTTTCAAAAAACAACCTGATATCATTTATTCCATACTTAAGCATAGCGATGCGGTCAATGCCCATGCCAAAAGCGTAGCCCGTGTATTTTTCAGGATCATAGCCGACAGCTTTAAATACATTCGGATGAACCATTCCCGCTCCGGATATTTCCATCCATCCGGTATTTTTACAAACCCGGCAGCCTTTCCCGCGGCAAAACACACAACTAAAATCATATTCGGCGCTTGGCTCGGTAAAAGGGAAAAAACTCGGTCGAAATCTGACATTGATATCCTCTCCAAACATTTGACAGGCAAAGGATTCGATCACTCCCTTTAAATCGGCAAACGTTACGTCTTCCCCAACAACCAATCCTTCCGCCTGATGAAAAAACGGAGAATGACTGGCGTCCGGCGTATCGCGGCGGTATACTCTTCCCGGTGCTATCATACGAATAGGGGGCTTTTTATTTTGCATAACTCTGATCTGCACAGGCGAGGTGTGAGTTCTAAGCACAATGTCTTCAGTAATATAAAGCGTATCCTGCATATCCCGCGCCGGGTGTGATTTGGGCATGTTCAGCGCTTCAAAATTATAAAAATCAGTCTCAATCTCCGGACCGTCCTCTATCGTAAAGCCAAGACTTTTAAATATTGATTTAATTTCATCGGAAACCTGATTTAATGGATGTTTCCGCCCGATAAACGGTTTCCTGCCCGGAAGAGTTAAATCTAAATATTCATCTTTACCCTTGCCTTTTTTTAAAGATTCATACAACGTATTGTATTGGCTTTCAACCGCTTTTTTCAGTTTGTTTAATTCCTGTCCGAATTTTGGTTTTTCTTCTTTGGGAATTTCGGCAAGTAAGGAAAAAGCGTTTGAGATATGACCCTTCCGCCCTAAATATTTAATTCTTAAATCTTCAAGAGCATCTGCAGTGCGGATATCTTTTGCTTCAGCTTCAAAATCTCTTTTTATTTGATCGATTTGCTCCGGCATTCTTCGCCTTACGGTTAATAAAAAAGGAAGCTCAAATAATGACGCCTCCTTATTTTACAAAGATTGATACATTTTTAACGCTTATTTGCTTATGCTGTAACTTGCTTAACAAGCTGTTCAAAACCGGCAGGATTATGTATTGCCATATCGGCTAATACCTTTCGGTTAAGATCAATTTTGGCTTTTTTAAGAGAGTTTATAAATACAGAATAAGAAATACCGCTTAAACGACAGGCAGCGTTAATTCTTGCAATCCACAACCGGCGGAATGTTCTTTTCTTTGCGCGGCGGTCGCGGTAAGCATAAAGCCAGCCTTTTTCGACCTGATCTTTTGCTGTTTTATATAAACGGCTTTTACCCAAACGATATCCTTTAGCCGCTTTAAGTATTTTTTTTCTTCGGCGCCGGGCGGCGACATTATTAGTAGCACGAGGCATTTTATTATCTCCTGATTAATTTATTTATTTCAATATCATCTTATGCACTCTTGGCGCATCTGCTTCAGAAACTTTACTTTCCTGACGTAAATTACGTTTTCTCTTTGTTGATTTCTTAGTTAATATATGACTGTGATAAGCGGAATGTCTTTTTATTTTTCCGCTTGCAGTCACCCGGAAACGTTTTGAGGCGCCCCGGTTTGATTTCATCTTTGGCATTTTATTTTATCCCCTTTCTCTACTTTTGTACCATAACCATTGTCATATTGCGTCCTTCAAATTTACGGTATCCTTCAATCTTAGCAATATCTTCCAACATTTCGCTAACCCTGTCTAATAACTGCTCTCCAAATTCTTTATAGGCTAATTCTCTTCCGCGGAATTGAACCGTAAATTTAACTTTATTTTTTTGTTCTAAAAAAGCTCGGGCATGCTTTACTTTAAATTCTAAATCATGGACATCTGTTTTTGGTCTCATACGGATTTCTTTGACAACCACTGTATGCTGTTTCTTTTTACTAATTTTGTCTTTTTTGCTTAATTCATAATTATATTTACCAAAATCCATTATTTTACATACAGGCGGATCCGCATTTGGCGCAATTTCCACTAAATCAAATCCACGTTCTAAAGAAAGATCCAATGCTTTTTCAATAGAAACTATACCAACCTGCTCGCCTACATCATCAATTAAGCGGACCTTTTCTGCTTTGATGTCCTCATTTATTCGAGTTTTTTTACTTGCGATATTTTATTCTCCTTTGTATTTGACTATACTTTCTATTATTTAATACCTCTATTACAGGTGAAATATTGTAACCGGCTTTGACCCACCCTTGGGTGAGGTATTACTCTATTATTCTGAAATACCTTTTATTAATTTATCAATAAAATCAGAAATTTCCATCTGTCCTAAATCCCCTTCACCTTTATGGCGGACAGATATTTTATTATTTTCTAATTCTTTATCGCCGATAATAATCATATAAGGTATTTTATTTACCTCTGCTTCACGGATCTTATAGCCCATCTTTTCATTTCTTCCGTCGCTTTCAACGCGAAAGCCTTTAGCTGATAATTGTTGTCCGACCTTATCGGCAAATTCTTTATGCCGGTCGGCAATCGGAAGAACTTTCACTTGAACAGGCGTCAGCCATAAAGGGAAATTACCGGCGTAATGTTCAATCAATATGCCGAAAAACCGCTCTAAGGAACCTAATAATGCGCGGTGTATGGTAATCGGACGATGGCGCATTCCATCTGCGTCGACAAAGGACAGGTCAAATCGTTCAGGCAGATTAAAGTCAACCTGAATAGTCGTACATTGCCATGAACGTCCTAAAACATCTTTAATCTTTATATCAATTTTAGGACCGTAAAAAACGCCTTCGCCGGGATCAATTTTATAATCGACCTTTTTCAATTCCAGCGCTCGACGAAGAGCTTCCGTAGCGTGTTCCCAACTCTCTTCGCCGCCCACAAATTTTTCCGGGCGGGTTGAAAGAAAAACATCATACTCGGTAAAACCGAATTTCTCAAGGATTCGCTTATTCAACTCAATTACACCGATAATTTCATCCGTCAATTGATCGGGATGGCAGTAAATATGGGCGTCGTCTTGAGTGAAACCGCGTACGCGCATCAATCCGTGTAAGACTCCAGACCGCTCATATCGGTACACAGTTCCTAATTCCGCATAGCGGATTGGAAGATCGCGGTAACTTCTGATCTTTGAACTATAAATCATCATGTGAAAGGGGCAGTTCATCGGTTTTATCTGGTATTCAACTTCATCCACATCCATAGGGCTGAACATATTTTCCTGATAAAAATCAGTGTGCCCGCTTTTTTTCCATAAATCTAATTTTGCGATATGCGGAGAATTAACTAAACCGTATCCGCTCTTTATATGCTCCTGTTTCCAATAATTCTCGATAATATCGCGGATAAGCGCTCCTTTTGGATGCCATAAAATTAAGCCGCTGCCTACCTCATCCTGAATGCTGAAAAGATCGAGTTCGCGTCCCAATTTACGATGATCGCGTTTTTTTGCTTCTTCAACTCGCCTGATATGCTGCTTTAACATTTTCTTGTCAGGATAATTTACAGCATAAATGCGCTGAAGCATTTTATTTTTTTCATCGCCGCGCCAATAAGCGCCTGCCACAGAAAGCAGTTTGAAATTTTTCCCCAAATAGCCGGTTGATGGCACATGCGGACCGCGGCACAGATCGGTAAATTCACCTTGACTGTATACGGTAATCTGTTCCTTAAGCTCTTTAATTAATTCTACTTTTAGTAATTCATTTTCTTTTTTAAAAAAATTTAGGGCTTCATTTGTAGATAAAACTTTCCTGACAACAGTAAAATTCTCATCAACAATTTTAGCCATTTCATTTTCAATCTTTTCAAAATCTTCAGGGCTGATTTTATAATCCAAATCTATATCATAATAAAATCCATCGTCAATAGGAGGGCCAATTCCTAATTGCGCTTCAGGGTACAATCTTTTTATTGCCTGCGCCATTAAATGCGCTGAGGAATGCCAAAAGACTTCCCTGCCCTGCTCATCATTAAATGTAAGTATTTGCAGGTCACCGGAATCGCTTATGGATTCAGTCAAAGAAATAATAACTCCATTAAATTTTGCTGCAACAGCTTTTTTGGCTAAAGAATTACTTATACTTTTGGCTATTTCCAAAGGAGTAATATTTGGATCAAATTGTTTTTCCGAATTATCCGGAAATTTTATATTTATCTTGCTCAAAGCAGCCTTTTTAACCTTTCCATTGAAATAGATAAAATAAACCACGAGTAAAAGAAACTCGTGGTCTGCACAATGTGGGATGGGAGAGAGTTGAACTCACGACCTCTACGATGTCAACGTAGCGCTCTAACCAACTGAGCTACCACCCCCAAAAATTTTAATCTTAAAATATAATAGTTAAGACAAATAAAATCAATAAAAAAAACCCTTAAGTAACAAAACTTAAGGGCTTATTTCGTGGGGAGGGGAGGATTCGAACCTCCGAAGGCATTCAGCCGGCAGATTTACAGTCTGATGCGTTTGACCACTCCGCAACCTCCCCGATTAATTTTAGAGCTTTAAATATACAAAATAAAATTTAATCAAGTCAATATAAATTTAAGCGTCTTTTTTATGAATGGGAATTAATAAAATTATTTAAGAGCGTAAATTAATATAATATGAGGTAATAAATTCACGCTGTTAATGGAATGAAGAAATTAATGTTTTAATATTTCTTTAAGGCAATTTGCATAAAACAACAATTCAAAAACTTAAATGTGTATTCTCGCTATTTTTTGAAATGAAGCTTTTATGTAGAATAATGGGAATGAAACATATTTTAATAAAATATAATGGATTTTTAATTGAAAAGACATCTTACACCTCCATGCGTTTAATTATAATATTCGATAAAAAAAACGACAACTTAAGGAAGATTTTAAAAAATGATCAAAAATATTTTAATTTGTTAAATTTATATTAAAGGTAGGACTTTACTAAAGGATTACTCAAAAATAATTCAAAATTCTATTAAACATAGATTTTGATCAACAGATATTTGGAAGGTGTTATATTTATTATCCGACGAAGCCGTCCAGT
>JAUXGF010000072.1 GCA_030622395.1 Calditrichaceae bacterium | reverse complement strand
TCCCATATAGTTAAATTAACTAATCCCCCTAAATTTGCAACTGAGCCAGTTAAACGCCTAATTCAAAATTCCTGCCCTTCGGCTAAGCTCAGGGCGCCGCTTCTCGCGCAGCGACCCCCTTCGGGGCAAATTCCTAATTACCAATTCCTAATTTATTCTTTCACGAATTAAGCCTATTTCAGCAAAACCACAGTAACTCCACTATCTCCCTCTCCCCACTTTCCCAAACGATATTCCTTAATAGTCTTCAAACCGGAAAGATATTTATGAACAGCTTCCCGCAGGGCGCCGGTCCCTTTGCCGTGTACCAGCCGCACTTCATCCCATGAACTCATAACCGCGGAATCAAGATATGATTCAACCTTACGTATTGCTTCGTCCACGGTCAACCCTCGTAAATTGAGTTCATTCGATATATTAGTTTCCGCCGAGGCTGTGAACATTTGATCAGACGTCGTTTTACGATTAACATCCTGACTGATTACTTTACCGAATTCATCAAGCAGTTCAATATCTAAAATACTTACTGTTATTTTAAGTCCGTCTTTTTCTATTTCAACTTCGTCTTTACTTTTAAATATTTTCGATATAACGCCTTTAATACCGTATTGTACTGACCGGACTCTCTGACCTTTTGACAACCCTGCAATATCCGTTGTACTTATTGTTTCCTTTTCTTCCGTTTTTTGATGCAGTAATTTGCGCTGATCTTCCAATCTTTGTCTGGCTTTTTTAACAACCTCTTTATCAGCTTGTGATTCCTTTATTTCCCTGATTGCCGTTTCTATTTCACGATTTACATTGTTTAAAATTTCCTGCGCCTGCTCAACAGCTTCCTTTTCTAATTGCTTGCGCTTTGTTTTAAATATTTCATTTCTATCTTTATAAAGCTGAATCAGACCGTTCAACTCCGATTCTTTGATACTTAATTGATTTGAGAGTTCCTGATACTTTAAACTCTTTTGGGTTACATCCGTTAATAGAGCGTCCAATTTAAATGTTTCTTTACCACTGACAGCGATAGCCCGTTTTAAGATTGACTCATCCAATCCCAACCTGCGGCAGATATCATAAGTATAGCTGCTGCCGGGTATCCCCTGCTCCATTGTAAAAAGCGGGGTTAAATTTTCATTATCAAACTGCATAGCGGCGTTCTCAATTCCTTCCGTTTCACTGGCAAATGCTTTTAATTGATTTTGATGAGTCGTTACAATTGAAACTATGCCCTTCTTATTTATCTTTTCTAAAAATGAAATGGAAAGCGCCGCGCCCCCGCTCGGTTCTGTTCCGCTTCCGATTTCATCAATTAATACCAAACCTTCATTTTCAATATTATTAACGATTTCATTAAGGGCGTTAATGTGAGATGAAAAGGTGCTTAGGTCTTGTTCAATCGATTGTTTATCGCCGATGATGGTAAAAACCTGCCGGCAAATGGGCATTAAAGTACCTTCCGCCGCAGGTATATGAAAACCGCTTTGAAAAAGAAGCTGTAATAATCCGATTGTTTTTAAAGCCACAGTCTTGCCGCCGGCATTCGGGCCGGAGATTATTAATTCATTATTATCCTTGCCTGCTGTCAAATTTAAAGGCACTGTAGAATCCGGATGCATTTTTAATAGTAAAGGATGTTTAGCTGATTTTAACCGCCAGTAAAACGAATCATTTATTTCCGGAAGGATTGCTTTAACTTCATTAGCATACTTGGCTTTAGCCTGCAATACGTCAAGTTCATTTAAAAGATCAAAATCAATTATTAAATCACTTTGTTCATCGCGAAGTAATTTTGACAGCCTCTTTAAGATTTTAACAATTTCCTTACGTTCTGCAGAGAGCAGCTTTTGCATTTGATTATTCAGCTCAACAACCGGCATAGGCTCAACAAAATAAGTCGCTCCCGTACTCGATTGACCATGCACAATTCCCGGTATTTTAGTAACCGAAAATTCGCGTACAGGAATAACCAGACGCCCGTCTCGTAAAGTTAAATAGTCTTCCTGTAAATACTCAGCCTTTTTTCGAACAATGCGTTCTAAACGTTGATGTATATCGTCATTAACTTTAGCAATATCTTTACGTATTGCTTTCAATTCCGGGCTGGCATTATCATAAATTTTACCGGATGGTTCGACGGTAAATTTAATTTGAGTTAATAATTTATCTTTTTGCTTTAATCTGTTAATTATATTGCCCAGATAAGGATATTTTTCCTTAACCTTATTATAAAAAGAATGAACTTCCGCAATGACTTCCAGGAAATTTTGTACTTTTAAAAAATCAGCTATTTCCAAAAAACTTTCTTCCGGCTCAATCTTATTAAGCAGAATACGTATATCGTAATAATCCCAAATAGGGAAACCGCCGTCGGCTAAAAAAACCTCCCGCATTTCCTTAACCTGAAAAAGTATATTCTGAAGCGTATCTGCCTCTAAAACCGGCGCGCTGTTTTTTAGGCGTGTCCCTCCTGTTTCGGAAACGCATTTTGCAGCTATGTATTCAATTATCTTATCATACTCGAGCGTTTTTTTTGTTTTTTCAAATCCAAACATTTTACAAGCCGCCTTGCTTAAGGTTTAATAAATTGCTTTGCGGTGGAATCCGCCTCGCTCAAAGTATTCATAATGCGTTCCTGCAAATTCTGATTTCCCGGAAATATTGAAGCTACCAGGTTATATAAACCCGGCGCGAAGTTTTTAACAGGCTGGTAAAAAAGGCTTTCATCTGTGCCAAGAAGGTTTAAAAAATAATCGGAGCGTGGAATAAAATCAATAAGAATAAAAACAATGCTTATTAGAATTACAATTTTACCAAATCCAAACAAAGCGCCTGCCAGGTGATTAATAGACTGTAAAAATGTAAAAGAAGCAAAATTATTGAGCGCTTTGCAGATCAGGCGGATAGTTATATTAATAATTAAAAAAATTAAAATAAAAGATAAAATACGGGCGGCAAATACAGGTAATGAAGGAAATATTTTTAGAAGAAATTGAATGCATACATCTAAATATGTAATTGCAATTATGAAACCAAGGATAATTGAAACTAATATCATTAATTCTGTTATCAGACCGCGGAAAAATCCTCGAATTGTAAATAAAGCAATAATTATGACAATAGAAATATCAAAATAATTCATTGAGAAATTTGGGTAAGTCTTTCACGTACTACGCTTTGAACGAGCTTGCCGTCAGCCTTTCCTTTTAACTTTCCCATCGCCGCCCCCATAACTTTGCCTAAATCTTTAATAGAATCAACGTTAAGCTCCGTTATAACTCTATTCACTATTCCAGTAATTTCATCCTTAGATAGTTGAGCCGGAAGATATTTTTGAATAATTGTTATTTCTTGCTCTTCTTTTTCAACAAGGTCCTGGCGATTGCCTTGTCCGTACATTTCAACCGCTTCTTTGCGTTTTTTTACAGCCCTTTGCAAAACGGCGATGATATCCACGACAATTAATTCTTGCTGACGTCCTATTTTTATCTGCTCGTCTTTTATTTGAGCCACAATAGTACGTAAAGTGGCAAGCTCTAATTTTCTTCCCATTTTTAAAGCGGACGTCATATCCGCTTTTATTTGCTGTTCCAGCGACATTATCTTTATCCTAAAAATTATCTGTCAAGTTCAGCCATTAATTTACGCATTTTTCTTTTTGCTTGATTTATTCTGCGTTTTTTCTGCTCACTTGGTTTTTCAAAATGCTGATGTCTTTTAATTTCAGCCATCAGGCCGGATTTCTCACAAGCCTTAGTAAATCTTTTAAATGCCCTTTCAAAAGGTTCATTATCGCGAATTTTTACTGAGATCATAAAATTACTTGATTATCCTTTCTTAACAATTTATTGTTTTATACTAAAATAAAAGTGGGCAGCAACCTTGAAGGTTGTTGTAAACCACTCTAATTAATTACTATATTTATCCGGATTCCTTATGATATCAATTTCGTAATCGGCTGCCTGTTTCCATGTACTGGTTTTCGCAGCTTTTTGATAGTATTGAATTGCTTTTTGTTTTCGACCGGTTTTTTTATAAACATCCCCGAGATAAAAATTAGACGCTGCTTTAACGGAACTGCTTCTAGTACATTTTACAGCGTTTAACAATGCCTCTTCCGCTTGCTTATATTTTTTCAAAGGGATCAATACCGTACCTAAACGGTAATAATAACCGCCTTTTTTAATTCTTTTCTTCTCTTTCTCAATTGCTTTCTGAAAAGCCGCCGCTGCATCTTCATACTTACTTAAATGTTTATAAGTCAACCCTAATACATTGTATGCTAAAATATAATTACTTTTAAGTTGGATCGCCTTCTCTAAATGATTTTGTGCTTTCTTATATTTCTTTGAATCATAATATATTTTACCCAAACCATAATTAGCTTTACTGGAATTTTCATTAAACGCTAAAACAGCGTTATATGTATTAATGGCTTCGCTTTTACGATCCGATTGAGACTGTAGATTCGCCAGCGCTATATATGCTTTTTCAAATTTGCTGTCAATACTAATTGCCTGCTTAAAAGCTCCTTCCGCCTTTTTAAAGTTGTTGAGCTTTTTATAGCAATATCCCAGCATATATTGCGCTTCCTGAAAGCTATTTTCGACTTCAATCGCTTTTAAAAATTTAGCGGCCGCCTCATCATACTTTTTCTTCTTTGCCAGATCGCAGCCCTCATTATACGGCTGCCCGGCTTCAGGGGCTCTTTCCTTATTTTGACCGACAACCATTTGAAAACTGATTAATAAAGATACAAAAAAAATAAGAAGTTTTTTCACGAAATGACCTCCCGATATATTTTCTCAATTATTTTTATTTAAAAAATAGGTATTAATATAATAATTAAAAGATCAGCTATCAAGTATGGAATACTAAATAATAGTAAAACCTCGGCGAAGGGGTGAAATATTAAGACCCACTGAGTTAGTTGGGTGTATATTTGGACAACGCATAAGAACCCACCCCTAGCCCCTCCCCTGTCAATGAGGTTTTACGTTTATGACATATTCTTCCTTGATTTTAAAAATTTATAACATTAACATTAATATTATATACTGGAACAGAAATGGTTTGCAGTTTAACCATTTCGTCTTGACAGTTATACCGATACTCATTACTGCAAATCAATTGCAGATCGGTACAAGCTGTTAAAACAATCTTAAATTAGTTCAACACAATTTACCGGAGGATGTTATCATGTATAATTTTTTTAAGCTATTATTTTTAGTGTCGCTCACATTAACGTTCATTATGTGCAGTTTATTGAAAAATAATGCTCAAAGCGCCGTATCATCTCCCGACGGTAAAGTGAATATCAATTTTATCCTTAAAGACGGCGTGCCTTATTACAGCGTTTTGTATGATGGTGATGTTGTTATACAGCCTTCTTCATTAGGCTTTCGTTTTAAGAAGATTGAACCGATGAATAAAGATTTTGTTGTTTTGGATATGTCTACTAAAAGTATTAATGAAACATGGCAGCCGGTCTGGGGAAAAACAAATGAAATATGCAATCATTACAATGAACTCTTCGTTAAGTTAAAAGAAGAAACAGAGCTCGGGCGTCAGATACATTTAGTGTTCCGCGCTTATAACGACGGTATCGGGTTTCGTTATATATTGCCGGAACAGCCGGATCTCAAGGATTTTGAGATCATTTCCGAAGAGACTTTGTTCCGTTTTACCGGCAATCATACCGCATGGTGGATTCCCGATGAATACGACAGCTATGAACAACTGTATAAAGAAACGCCTCTCAGCAAAGCTAAGGCGGTAAATACTCCTATAACTATGAAAACAGAAAACGGACTTTATCTCAGCGTACATGAAGCCGATCTTACTGATTATGCGGGAATGACGCTCACAGCCGTTAAAGGAGAGCCCAATACATTAGAAAGCAATTTAGTTCCCTGGCCAGATGATGTAAAAGTCAAAGCTTCAACGCCGCACCGCACACCATGGCGAACAATACAAATCTCGGCAGACGCAGGAGGATTAATCGAATCTAATCTTATTGTTAATCTAAACGATCCCTGCGTTATTGAAGACCCTTCCTGGATCAAACCGATGAAATACATGGGAATCTGGTGGGGAATGCATATCGGAAAGGAAACCTGGCATATCGGACCGAAACACGGCGCAACCACAGCGAATTCCAAGCGGCATATTGACTTTGCCGCTAAACACGGCATACCTGCTTTATTGATTGAAGGCTGGAACACGGGCTGGGAAAACTGGGGTAAAGAAGGAGCCTTCAATCTTACAACGCCATATCCTGATTTCGATTTAAAAGAAGTTGTCCGCTACGGGCGTGAAAAAGGGGTGGTTATTATCGGGCATCATGAAACAGGCGGGGATGCCGCGGATTATGACAGACAAATAGACAGCGCATTTGCGCTTTATCAAAAACTGGGAATTTCCGCTGTAAAGACAGGTTACGCCGGAAGAATTTTTCCAAACGGGCAGCATCATCACGGGCAATGGATGGTAAATCACTATCGCAGCGTTGTAGAAAATGCAGCGGAACATCATATTATGATAGACGCACACGAGCCTATTAAACCAACCGGTATATCGCGCACCTATCCAAATATGATGACCAGGGAAGGGGTCAGGGGAATGGAATATAACGCATGGAGCGATGGGAATCCCCCGGAGCATACGACAATTCTGCCTTTTACCAGAATGTTAGCGGGACCGTTAGATTACACTCCGGGCATTTTTGATCTGACATTTAACCGATATAAAAAGTATAACCGCGTTTACACTACTTTGGCAAAACAATTAGCGCTTTATGTTGTTCTTTACAGTCCTTTGCAAATGGCTGCCGATCTGCCGGAAAATTATAAAAATCAGCCCGCCTTTACTTTTATTGAAAACGTTCCTGTTAACTGGGATAAAACCAAAGTATTGAATGCAGAAATTGGTGATTTTATATGCATTGCCCGTAAGAACGGAGACAACTGGTACATCGGCAGTATAACCGACGAAAATGCGCGCCGCCTTGAAATACCATTAACGTTTTTAGACTCTGATAAGAAGTATACGGCACATATTTATACCGACGCTCCCGATGCAGATTGGGAAAGCAATCCTACGGCTATAAAAATTAACAAATATTTAGTCAGTCATTCAGATACAATAACAGCCTCTCTTGCCCGCGGCGGCGGTCAGGCGGTAAGAATAACTCCGGCAACTGAAAAAGAAATAAAAACGCTTAAGGATTATACTCCGCTAAAATAATGACTTAGAGTTAAAAATAAGATATTTTTAATCCCGAATTGAATTTAAAGAGCTTATTTATAATTAGGTCTATGTCGAATAGTATGGGTAATTTCTAATTAGTGCCTGAACGAAAACTAGCCAAAACTGTCATTTCGAATCCCGATTTATCGGGTGAGAAATCTTACAACCCTTGGGATTATTGAAGTTACAGATTTCTTCCCGAACCCCTGGCTGTTGCAGATTAATATTTTCTTGTATCAGAGTTAAGCGGAGTGGTCTCTGATACATTGGAACGATTTACGATTCACAATCTTTTACTTCTTAAATCTTCAATCACTAATCGCTAATCGTACTTCTCTTTTGATTTACGATTTACGATTGACGATTTATGGTTTTAGATCTTTTAAGAAATCACCAATCGGAATACGATGAACGCTTTTCCAAAAACATTACAATATTATAAATTCTGCGCTTATGGGTTCTTAAAAAATCTGCGTTTTTTTGACATCTTTTTTCTGCTGTTTCTTCGGGACAGCGGAATGAGTTATTTGGAAATCGGAACGCTTTATTCCATAAGGCAAATAACCGTTAATTTGCTGGAAATTCCGTCCGGTTTAATAGCCGACGCCCTCGGCAGAAAAAGCGCTATGATATTTGCCATGCTTTCCTATTTAATTTCCTTTTGTATTTTTTATTTAGCGCATCACTTTTTCCATTTTTCTATTGCTATGATTGCTTTCGGAATCGGAGAAGCTTTCCGCTCCGGGACGCACAAAGCCATGATTTTGGAATATCTTAAATTACAAAATCTGCTCTCAATAAAAACCCGTTTTTACGGCGGGACGCGCTCGTGGTCGCAGTTCGGCTCGGCTATTAGTTCTTTATTAGCCATGGTGATTGTATTTATTAGCGGGGACTACCGGAATCTTTTTATTATATCCTTTATACCTTACCTGCTCGACCTGATTCTCTTAAGCACATATCCTAAGGAATTAAACGGCAGGCTGACGGTTGATAAAGAAGGTACCGGCTTAAATTCAATTACCGGAAAGTTTCGGCAGACCTTCACAGATTTCATTGCTATTTTCAAAAATGCAGCCTCTGTTAAGGCGATTTTTAGCGCGGCTGCTTATGTTGCTCTTTTTAAATCGCTAAAGGATTACTTACAGCCCATCTTAAAAACAACGGCTTTAAGCCTGCCCTTTTTGATTGCTTTTGAAACTGAAAAGCGGACTGCCGTTTTAATCGGCATAATTTATTTCTTTATCTTTCTATTAACCTCTTTCGCTTCCCGTAAGGCGTGGAAAATTGAACAACTCGTTAAAAGACTGCCTAAGGCAATCGATTTAGTTTATTTAACAGGCGTTGTCAGCATCGGGATTTCAGGGATTTTCTTATGGTTTAATTTACCTGTTTTAGCCGTATTGAGTTTTGCCGGTCTTTATTTAATACAAAATATCCGCCGTCCGTTAATGGTTAGTTATTTGAGCGAGCTGATTTCTTCAAAAGTTATGGCTTCAGGTTTATCGGCTGAGTCGCAGCTTCAAACTGTTTTGATTGCTGTTTATGCGCCTTTGTTAGGTTTGATTATTGATATAAGCGGGATTGCCGGCGGGTTGATGATCAGCAGCCTTCTTTTTATCCTTCTTTTCCCATTGATTCGTTTATCGGCAATTGATAACGTTTAGAAGTTGAGGGGCTCTCGGTTCCGGTCTCTTATAAGCAATGATGATAATTTAAGTAGGAAGCAGCCCCAAAAGGGGTCGCTACGCGAGAAGCGGCGCCCTGAGCTTAGCCGAAGGGCAGGAATTAGGAATTGGGCGCTTTTCCTGTTTTCAGCGTTGGGACACCCTAATAATTTTTGAGAACAAGACGGTGTAATTCAGCCTGAGAATCATCCATTTTTAAAAGACTGGACTTCATCTGTCTTGAATCTGGTAGAAT
>JAUXGF010000032.1 GCA_030622395.1 Calditrichaceae bacterium | reverse complement strand
TCGAAAAATTATTTGGCAATATTAACTTTTCTTTTGGTTTATCATGAAATACGGTTAGAAAATAAAAAACATTATCTAAAACAGTTCTTTCATTTAAAGCAACTTTGATGTCGCTTGCTTGAGCTGATAGAATTTTTAATAAAAAAATGATAAAAATATAATAATAACTTTTTTTCAATTTATATTCCCCAACATTAGATGGCAAACTTCTTTATAATGTTAGCCTTATTATACGTTTAAAGCTTTTTATTTTTGTATAGTCTCTGGTCAGGAAAAGTAATGATAAATTATCAGCTTAAAATCACAAAACACAAAAACCAAAATACAAATAAATCTCAATTTACAAATTTCAATGACCCAAACATAGAAAACCATCAGTTTTTGTAATTTGAATTTTGAACATTGTTATTTATTTGAAATTTATTATTTGTGATTTGTTATTTGTACTTTTTAATACCAACATTAATTTGCACAACTATGTTCTAAAAAATACACTTCATATCGCTAACCTATGATAATAAATGGGACAACAAAATGCGAATGCCAATTGATATTAAAATTGCGCCCCCAAAGATTTCCATACGTTTACCGAATAAAAGTCCTAACCGTTTCCCAAGCCGTATTGCTAAAAGAGAAAGACAAGCTGTCACAACTCCTATAATGACGCTCGGATACCAGATATTTACTTTTAACATTGCCAGACTCAAGCCGATTGCCAAAGCGTCAATACTTGTAGCAATACTTAACATTATTAATGTAAGACCGCGTGACGGGTCATTTGTATAGCTCTTTACAGATGGATTCATTCCGGAAAGAATCATTTTACCGCCTACAAAAGTCAACAATCCAAAAGCAACCCAATGGTCAAAAGATGCAAAATATGAAATGAAACTTACACCTAAAAACCAACCGAGAATAGGCATTAAAAATTGAAAAAGACCGAAATGAAATGACAAACGGAAAGTTGCCCGTGAATCCCTTGCATAACCGGAAGCCGCTGCGACAAGTGAAACAGCGGAAGCATCCATAGCCAACCCCAAGGCTATTATAATAATTTCTATAATATCCATATACTAATTACTTTGCGCTTCCAAATATAAGTAATTAAAAACCAAACTTATTTTAAATTAAGTCAGGGACTTATTACATGCCGCCCAACATTCTGCTCACTCGCCGCTTTGGAGCTGCGAAGCAGCGGAAAAGCGGTCGATGTGCAGCCGCTTGTTATACAAGTAAACATTGTCTGGCGTTCATACTTTTATCTTTTTTGTTTTCTTTTCTTTTTTCAATAATGGGAATATATACTCGTTGTACAATTCAAATAAAAATTCTATCCGAGCTGTTTCATTCGTAAAAGCTTGTGGTCGGTAACACAAATCAACTGCTTTATCTAATTCTTGATGCGCTTTAACCAATTTAGGTGGCATGGCTAATGGGTCATACAAATCTGCTAGGCTGCTATCAGGAAATTCTGCCCGTACATCTATCACTTTTTGGGCTTTTGCTTCTACCGCTTTTTTGTTTTTATCACTTGGGGCTTTCGGCCAAGGGTAATTATTATAGACCATTTCATTAGAATATCTGTAATCACTTTTTATTCTTCCACAGGTATATTTTACCCAAGTCATGTGCATTCCCGAATGAAGAATGCCAAAGTCATATAAAGTTGCATTGTCAATAGCTAAGCAACTATCACTTGCAATATAACTTGGAGGAAAAAATCCCATTGGAATGTATTTCCTATTCTCAGATGAATGTCTTGGAATCAAAATATACTCTGATTTTGGCTGTCTTATTTCTCCAAACAATGCGGGAAAAGCAGCTAATTTTTGAGTAGCTGCTCTGGTACTGCTCTCTCGAAGTTCCTTTACATCCTGAATTCTTTTTTGGACTTCTTTCAAACTTCTTAATTCATTCGGCTTTATATTTTCCAACCATAAGCACCACCTTTTTTTACCATTCAAAAATTCATGAGCACTTAATAAAGATTTAATGAAAGGTTTTGCGATTGGTTCTAATTTTAAAAATTCATTTTTTTCATCATTAGTAAACAAAAAATTACCTCCATCATTTGGCATGCTGCCAAACGATATTTCTGATACATTGCAGATGGGTTTTCTTCTTTTTAAAATAGCCAAATCACCCGTATCAACCAAGTAAGGACTTATGTTTTTTGCTTTTATTTTATGCGGTTCGCCTTTTATGTCTTCGTAATCAAATATGGATTTGTTTTTGGCATCAAAATTTGCAAAGCCTATAATTACTACATGAACGGCTGCATTTCCCTTAGCCTCGTTTTTCCAGTTAAAAGTTCTATGAGCAAAATGAATTTTAATTTCATATTTAGTGAACATTTCATTCCACAAAATACCTACTTGTTCACCCTGCGCAATTGAATTAGTAGAAACAAAAGCAACTTTAATATTGGTATCCTGTATGTATTGAGCTGCCCGCATATACCAAGCAGAAACATAGTCCATTACTCCTGCTCCTTTTACACCTGCATATATGAGCTTCATATCTTCTTTCTGTTCAGTGGTTTGCAGTTGTTTTCCATAGAAAGGAGGATTGCCTAATATATAGTCCAACTCGTTTTTTGGCACTACTTCTTCCCAATCAATTCTCAAAGCGTTGCCATGAAAAATAGTTGCTGCTTTTTTAAGTGGCAATCGTGCATAATATCGCCCAAATTCTTCAGATACTCTTAAGTTCATTTGATGATCCATCAACCATAAGGCTACCTCTGCTATTCTTGCTGGAAATTCGTCATATTCAACACCATAGAATTGATCAACATCAACATTCATGATTTGGTCAATGCCAAATACCTGTTGAGCTCCGTACAGTTCTTTTAAAACATCCAACTCAAGAAGTCGAAGTTCCCGGTAAGTTATAATTAAGAAGTTTCCACAGCCGCAGGCAGGGTCAAGAAATTTAAGCGTTCCTAATTTCTGATGAAATTCTGTGAGTTTATTCTTATTGCTTTTGACCTTGTTGAATTCTTCTTTTAGTTCATCTAAAAAAAGCGGCTTTATAAGTTTTAAAATATTCTTTTCAGACGTGTAGTGTGCTCCTAAATTTCTACGTTCTTCATAGTTCATTACACTTTGGAACATGCTGCCAAAAATTGCAGGAGAAATTTTACCCCAATCTAACGCACTACATTCCAAAAGTATTTCACGCATTTTTGAATTGAAAGCAGCAATTGGTAATGCTTCTTCAAAAAGTTTGCCATTTACATAGGGAAAAGCATTTAAGTGTTCATCAAGGTTTTTAAGTCTTATATCAGGCGGGGTATTCAACACTTGAAAAAATTGGGCTAACCATGCACCCAAATCGCTTCCATCTTCATTTGTTTTTACTTCAATAAATTCTTTGAAAGTGTCCTTTTCAAAAATTCCTGTGTCATCTGCAAATATGCAAAATAATAGACGAACCAAGAATACTTCTAAAGGGTGGCTTTTATAACCGCTTTCTTCTAACTGGTCATGAAGTTTTCCCATTAATTCCGCTGCTCTAATGTTTACAGGGTCTTCATCTCTGAAAGTTCTTTTTTGATAGCCTGCAATGAAGCCAAACAGTTTGATATTTTTATGTAGTTCACTTGTTTGAAATTCATACTCTTTTTTATCATCAAGGTCATATAATTTGAACCTTTCAAAGTCTGAAACTAATACATATTTTGGTAATTCGTGTTCTTTTATTCCATTAAAATAGTCGGTTGCTTGTTCAAAAGCTGCATCAAGGTTTTTTCCCTTGGATTTATGTTCTACTAGCAAAGTTCCTTTCCAAAATAGGTCAATGAACCCTTGTTTGTTGTTTAGTTTTTTTACAGGTTCTTCAAAGGTTGCTAAACGCCTTCTTGTAATTCCGAAAACATTAAAAAAGTCGTTCCAAAAAGTATCTTTCTCAGCCCTTTCACGGCTTTCACCTTCCCATTCTTTTGCAAATTTTAATGCTCGGTCTTTTATTTCATTCCAACTTAATGCCATTATTGAATTCCATCCTTTCAGTATGACGTTAAACTAATTTTAGTTGTATAACTGGGTATCAGGGGATTTAAACGCACAGCGGCCAGTATCCTTTGTGAGCTAAGAAACTTGCTCGGATTGAATCAACTGTGGGAGAAAAGGACGTGTTTAAATTCCCTTTCATACCATTGTTATGCCCACGAATAACGACCATCAATATTGTAATAAATACTATTAATATTGTATTTAATAGCATATGCACCTGCAAGAGACAAAGCATATTCAAAAAATAATTGTTCATTCATAAAGACCTTTTCTTCTCTTTCGAATCCAGGAAACAGTGAAATGTAAAATAGATGTGAAATATCGTATTTTTTATCTTGTCCAATCTCCTCCGTTTTCAGAAGAAGATATCTTGCTGGCCTGATATCATTTGACTTTATTTCTACTGCCTTATTAATTATTTCTTTAACATTTGTATCGAAAATATGAACAGCATAATTAGAAATTTCATGGAATCCAAGAGAATGGTAATTATGTTCACACCATTTAACACAAGGTTCAAACTCAATATTTATAAAAAGAAATGGTATTAAAATATCATTGTTCATTGTTTTTCTTTCTTCAGCCCAAGACTTCCATTCAGTGTATGTATTACGAAAAAACTTTTCATATGGAAGTAGTTTTTTAAATTTAATCCAATCAGCTTCTGTAGAATAAGGCAAAGTCCTTGCTACAGGTGGACACTCTGAAATGCCTGTAGTATTTTTTCGACCTCTTTCTCCTTCTTTCCAAAACCATGAACTTTTTCCAAGTTTCCTCGCTGGTTTAATAAAAGTTGTTCCATCAAGGTCAAATACTATATCCATTTGAGGTAGTTTACTATGACCTTCTAGATTCTTCTCTCTTATAAACTTTGTCATAAAGTAATTAATAAATTGATTCCATGATTTCTGCAATAAATCAAATGATAAAAAAGATTTTGAAATATTTATAGGTACTAATTCAAAAGGAGTAAAAGCATAGTTATCATATCCGTCGCCATACCAATACAAACCACATAAGATAACAAAATCTATTTTCGATGTGTCATTCCTTACACATTTAAGAACAATATTTTTGAATTCATCCATACTAAGAGAAGAATAGCCATTATTAACTATGAGTAATACACGAAGTTTATTTTTTCCTGTATCAGTGTAAACTTGATCAAGTTGCTTTGCTGCTTTTTTTACACCTGTTTTGATCGGACCTTCACATAAATTATAATATTTTCTTTTTTGCTCTTCTGTTAAAATTGATGGATCAATTATTACAACTGGTCTTTCGGGTTGAACCTCTTTAAAGAGTGCAGCAATTTTCTTTTGTCTTATACCCTTTTCTAATGCTTCCTCATCTAATAATTTAAGTTCGATAATAACTTCATTAACAATATAATCAGCATTAGATTTTTTTTGGATACTTGAATCTTGAACATATCTTTTACCACCAGATTCAAATATGATTTGGTCAAAATCTGATTCTGTAAACTTATTTATTTTAATAACATCCATTCAAAATATCCAAGTGAGCATAACATAGTAGTATTAGCAGTTTTATCCCCCCAAAACATACTCCACAATATTCTTAAATATTCTCAACCCCATGCCCTCTTCTGCCAGCAGCGGATTTTCTCTTTTTAGCTTCCCCCAATTGGGATGGTTGTACATGGAAAGAAAGGCTTCAGGATGAGGCATCATGCCTAAAATCTGCCCTGACTTGTCCGTTAAAGCGGCGCAGTTCAATTCCGAACCATTTGGATTAAACGGATATTCTTTAGTGATATTGCCGTCTTTGTCTGTATAACTAAAACAGTTCAAGGCATGTTTGATAATATCTTCTTTGATCGCTTGATCTTTAATCAGCAATTTGCCCTCGCCGTGACGCACGGGTAAGTCGATCAAATCAATCCCTTTTACAAACGGCGTTTTAGAATTTTCATTTGTTTTGCAGGTAATCCAGCGGTCTTCAAACCTACCGGAATCATTGTAAGTAAGAGTGACTTCCTGTTCAAACTTCCCGCTGATATTAGGCAGCAGTCCCATTTTGACCAAAGCCTGAAAACCGTTGCACACGCCGAGGATATATTTTCCATTATCCAAAAATTTGCGCAGTTCATCTAAAAATGTTCCGCCCGACGCCATTTGTTTATATTTGAATTTATTAGCCAACACCTTAGCGGATCCAAGATCGTCGCCAAAGGAAAACCCGCCGGGGAAGTTTAATATATCAAAATCATGAATCGATATTCCGCCCTTAAAAACTTCATTAAGATGGACGATCTGAGCCTCCGCCCCGGTCAGGCGGTAAGCCGCAGCCATCTCCTCTTCGCAGTTGATACCGAGTCCCGTAAGAACAAGTGAACGAACTTTTTTCATTTTAATTTCCAATAATTTTGTATAAAAGTTAGCCGCCGAAAACACCGATTAACACCGAAAAAATTTTAAATTTTAAAAACCTTATTTTCCCTTCCCTATTCTTGTTAGGGAAGGGTTAGGGATGGGTAAGAAAAAACCCAAAACTTTTCCCAATGGTGACACATTCGTGCATCATTCGTCGCTAAACTAGTCGTGTGAGTTTTATTTAAAAACCATGGTCAGTTGATCCGTTGCAAATTATAATAGAACACGGATGATCCCGAATAGCAGGCTGTTGCAGAACACCCAAAATGTCATTTCGAACGGAGTGAGAAATCTTATAACGTCAATAATAACAATAGATTTCTCGTTAAAAGATCCTCGAAATGACAGAAAAAATACTAGAGCAACACCCTGACAGTCGGGACGGATTTTCACAGATAAGATTACTTTATGTTTTATAATCCGTGAAAATCCGTGTTATCAGTGTTATCCGTGCTCATCCTCTTCTAAATTGACAACCCGCTCCGCCAAGCATTTAAAAGTTTATCTATTTCTACATTTATAACTTCAGTTCCATTCCAACCAATTTTAAGGCGCTTATCCTGAGTAATCCGTCCTAAAAGCGCGCAGTCGCCGCCCATAATTGATTCGAAACCGGACTTTAATTTGGGATCGACCGACACAATAAATCTGGAATGCGATTCGGAGAAAAGCGCCGCATTTAAACCTATTTCCCGTCCGTTAAAATTTATATCCGCGCCAAGCCCGCCGCCAAAAGCGGATTCCGTTAAAGCCGCAGCCAATCCTCCGTCGGAAAGATCATGGCAGGAAGCGATCAATCTATTATTATTTGCCTGTGTCATTTTTTGATAAAGCCGTTTAGCCCGCTCTTTTCTGACCACAGGCACATTAGCGCCAAGCTCTTTAAAAAGATTGTAAAATTCCGAGCCGCCCATTTCATTATATGTTTTACCCACCAGATAAACAAGATCACCTTCCTTTTTAAATTCCGCGGTAACCGTTTCGCGCACATCGTCTATTTTTGCGACTATGGAATATAATATAGTCGGCGGAACAGAAATTTTTACGCCTTCTTTAATAAAGTCGTTTTTCATACTGTCCTTGCCCGAAGTCATCGGGATATTAAAATAAACAGCCATATCGAACAGCGCCTGATTCATTCTGACAAGCTGAGCCAGTTTGTATTTTCCGTCGGGATTAGACTTTTCATTAAAAGCGGAATCGGGAAGGCAAAAATTATCGTTTACAGTCCAAAATCTATTATCCGCATTATGCGGATCAGGCAGTTTTCCGCCCACGGCAATGATTCCCCTGATGGCTTCATCAAATGAACCGGCGGACATTTCGTAGGCGTCAATATCGCCATAGCGCGGGATAATGCCGTTCGATACGGCAATTCCCTCATAAGAATCAAATCCAAGCCGCATGACCGCTGCATCCTGCGGCGCAAAACCCTGCGCTCCCATTAAAGGTTTAATAACTGATTTCCCTTTAACTTCATGATCATATCTGCGAATAATTAATTCTCGCGAACATACATTCAGGCTGCCCATCAGGCGCAGTAAAATTTGATTATAATCTATTTTTTGGGGAAGCTCCGGCTCGCTGCATTGCGGCGCCTTCCACTCTGCGGAAAGATATTTTTTGGGAATTCCGTTATGCAGGAAATCAAGATCAATATAAGCGGCATTTTTATTTTCGTAACGCACGTCAAGCATGCCGCTGGAAGTGAAACAGCCGATATCGGAAAGCTCAACTTCAAAATCCTGCGCTAAATCAAACAACGGTTTAATATTTTTTTCTTCCACCACAAAGGTCATCCGCTCCTGTGATTCGGAGACAAATATTTCCCAGGGCTGCAATCCGGAATATTTAAGCGCCGCCTTTTCCAAATGCACGACCGCCCCGCCGCTGATCGTCGCCAGCTCGCCGATTGATGAGGAAAGCCCGCCGGCTCCCATATCGGTCGAACATTTTATCCAGCCTTTTTCAGACGCTCTCTGCATAAAGTCGGAAAGATTTTTCTGCGTGATCGGACTGCCTATCTGCACTGCGGAACGCGGGGAATGCTCGTCGATCTCAAGCGATGAGAAAGTAGCGCCGTGTATGCCGTCCTTCCCTACCCTGCCGCCAGCCGAAATAATGCGGTCGCCGTCTTCGATTACTTTATCCCATGATTTTTTACCGTTGAATTCTGCGGGCATAACCGCGCCTGTGCCGCAAAAAACCAGCGGTTTTCCCCTGTAGCGGTCGTCAAAAATAACCGATCCGTTTACCGTGGGAATGCCCGACTTGTTGCCGCCGTCTTCGATACCCTTGACCACGCCCGAAAGAATACGCCGCGGATGAAGCTGCCCTTTTAATAATTTACCCTCGTAATAAGGCGAACCAAAACACAGAACATTAGTATTGAAAAGAATCTTCCCGCCTCCGATCCCCGTACCGAGCGGATCGCGGTTAACGCCTACTATTCCGGTCAGCGCCCCGCCATAAGGATCAAGCGCCGAGGGGCTGTTATGCGTTTCCACCTTCCAGATAAAAACACGCTTATCGTCAATACGCACAACCCCGGCGTTATCGTTAAAAACCTTTAAAAGCCAGTTATTCCCGCCCGCCTCAAATCGCTTTTGAATAATATCCGTCGATTGTTTAATGAAAGTTTTGAAAAGCGAATCAATCTTTTTTTCTTCGCCTGTTTCAAGGTCTGTATAGGTAATTGCTGCGTTAAACTCTTTGTGTTTGCAATGCTCCGACCAGGTCTGGGCAAGTATTTCAATTTCACAATCTGTCGGCAGTTCGGAAAGACCCGCTTCTTTTCGGTGCTTTTTAACCTCAGGATTTTGGTAATGATTTTGGATCGCTTTCATCTCGTTCAAATCAAGCGAAAGCAGCATTTTTTTTGATAAATCCAAAAGTTCATTATCGGGAATAAAAATATTGACTGTTTTGATTTGCGCATTTGATGAAACATGCACTTCGGGAATGTAGGTGATTTTTCCCTGAAACGCGCCGTATTCAAAATGATTGATTAATGGATTTCCGAGCAGGTCTTCTGCTATCTTTTTAAGTGATTCGTCCGGCAGTTCATTTTCAATGTAAAATATTTCCTGGGTAAATATCCATTGAGCCCCGGTTTCCAAAGAAATATTAAAAAAGTCGCCGAGCGTTTTTTGAGCGGATATTCCCTCGTCATCCGTAACTCCGGGCAGCTTTGAAATGAGAATACAGGATTTGAACGCCGGGCTGTTGTACAAATTATTAATATAAACGTCATTGATCACAGTATCTTTAAGGGCGCAGTTAGCGAAATCGGAAACCTGCCGCTTGTTCAAATCATAAAGGATAGAATATATTTTTCCTGTCTTTACTTTTCCCGTATCAATATGGAAATACTTTTTTGCATCCCTGTGAAGCTGCGCACCCGCTGTATCGGGAATATGATCTTTAAATATTAATTGGATATGATTAACGTTTCCGCTTTCCACCTGTGTTTTCCTTTATGTAATAGCTGTTAGATTTCTATATTCTTCAAACTCAGAACTTTTTAGGATGTTTATTTTTGCCACAAAGACTCAAAGACTCAAAGTTTTTTAATTACTTTATTCTTTGTGCCTTTGTGTCTTCATGCCTTCGTGGCAATGTAATTTCAAATTAACTATTCCCCTCTTGGGATGGGTTAGGGGTGGGTTCATACTTTTCATTTTTTACAATATCTCTAACTCCATCCCCAGCATCCGCTGAAATTTCTTGAGGCTTTAGCCCCTTTGTTTGGATTGTTATAACCGGTTCACTAATAATTTTACCGGCGGTCTGCGCTTTGTAATCCTGAGTTTTGATAAAATCAAGAATTTCGTTTGCCTGATTCTTATCAACAATTAGCAGCATTCCGTTTCCCATATTCCATAATCTGTAAGCTGTCTCTTCATCCACACTGCCCAATTCCTGAATCTTTTTCATAAAATCCAGCGGCTCAAATAAATTATCTAAATTTGCCCCTACTTTATTGTTTTTCAATACCCGTGAAAAATTATCAATAATACCGCCGCCGGTAATATGGACAATCCCATTAATATTAAAATTATGTTTGATTAGCTTTACAATTAACGGAGTATAAATAAGCGAAGGAGTCAGTAGGATCTCACCCCACGATTTCTCATTATTATAGGGCTGCTCATGCCATTTTGAGCCGAATTGCTTTTCCATGATTTTGCGCAGTAAAGAAAATCCGTTGCTTCTAAAACCGCGGCTTTGTAATGAAATAACCGCATCGCCGGGTTTAATATTTTGCCCGTCAATAATCTCCCGCCCGGCTGCGAGTATTCCGATTGCCGTTGAGCACCAGTTAAAATGCATACGCCCGCCATATCCGCCGATCCTGTTCCCCAGCTCGGCAATCTCTCCGCCTGTTATGACTAATCCGGCAAATTTTGCGGCGTCGTGTAAACCCTTCATTAATTGATTAACGATATCCGAGTCAAGATAATCCACATCAAGTATATTTGATAGGTTGACCGTTTCAATGCCGTTAGCGGCAAGATCGTCCGCAGCCATGGCGATGAGGTCAAATCCTAATGTATCATAAATGCCTGTGCGCTCGGCAATTTCAATTTTCGTCCCGATCCCGTCAGAGGAAACGCCGATCTTAACGCCGTTGAAATCCATAATATTGGAAAAAGCTCCGTCAACGGTCATAAGCGGACCGCCCTGTCCCCTGCTGCGGTTAGCAAAAGTTTTTTTAGCCCAGGCAAAGGCGATCTGTGAGCAATCGTTTCCTAAATCAATATCTATGCCGCTTTTCTTTTCATTTTTCATTGGATTATTCCTGGTTAGATGTTAGTTAGTGTCTGAACGAAAAAGCGCTTTTTTGTCATTTCGAATCCCGATTTATCGGGTGAGAAATCTTTAACTTCAATATTTATAACGTTAATAGATTTCTCGCTCCGCTTCGAAATGACAGTTTTGGCTAGTTTTCGTTCAGGCACTAGTTAGCCGTTAGATTAATGAATTGTGAAATTCATATCCCGAAG
>JAUXGF010000052.1 GCA_030622395.1 Calditrichaceae bacterium | reverse complement strand
TGCCTCCTGATTAATAGGGACGGCTACCCAAGATGGGAAGCAGAGAATAATTGAATGCTAAAGAATTGGTCCTGAACCGTCGTGATGAAATTTGTTGTTTCCAGTTTATCCGGCTTAGGAATTGGATTCTTAATTTTAATACTCGTATATTTTTTTAGGGAAAAATAATAAAAAGAATTCCGATTAATCGGGATAAAAGACAAACCTGCCAGTTGGCGGGCACGGTAAATCTCAATAAATCAATATTCAATGACAAAAGGAAGTTTATGATTTCATTATTTGAATTTGTAATTTTATTTTACCCTGTAGAATAATTAAAATTATTTAAGAAAATAGAAATAGAAAGAAATATTCAACAGGGTGAATTTATTATTTGAGATTTATTATTTCCAGTTTACCTGGCTTAGGAAAGATTTATCTTTTAATATTAATTTACAATTGATAATAAACAATTGCCTATTGACAATTATATAGACGCTCATGCTGAAAATGGCTGAAGTGACTGAGGAGGATTATGTTACCACGGAAGAGATGGAGAATATTAAATTATGATACTAATCGTTCTATAATAGATACAGTTCTTAAAAACCGGGAATTGCCTGCAGACTACATGGATCCTTTTAAGCTTTCCGAACGCATGCATTCGCCGTATTTATTGCCGGATATGGATAAAGGAGTGCAGCGCATTCAACAAGCAATTAATAACGGCGAGAAAATTGTTATATTTGGCGATTATGATGTGGACGGAATCACATCCACCTCAATTATGATTTTCTTTTTTCGAAAGATCGGCTGCCCTGTGCAGTATATTTTGCCCCACAGGGAAAAAGACGGTTACGGATTGCGTCCGGCCGGGGTTGATAAGGCAGCAGCTTTATCCGCTAAACTTATCATTACAGTTGATAACGGAATTACCTCAAATGAAGCGATCGATTATGCAGCTTCGCTTGGTATTGATGTGGTTGTGACCGACCATCACCTGCAGGAAGGCGAGCTGCCTAATGCCTGCGCAGTCATTAATCCAAACAGAGTTGACTCGAAATATCCTTTTAAGTCAATTTGCGGCGTAACAGTTGCGTTTAAATTAATTTATGCCTTAGGTGAAAAATTGATGCAGGAAGATGATTATAAACAGTTCTTACTGAATCATCTTGATTTGGTGGCAATCGGCACTATTGCCGATGTTATGCCCTTGCGTGATGAAAATTATGCTATTGTTAAACTTGGATTAAAGGTGCTTTCTAAAACCCTTAAGCCTGGATTAGTGGAATTAAAAAAGATAAGCGGGGTAAAAGAAAGGGAAGTAACTCCTATTTCAGTCGGCTTTTTTTTAGCACCGCGTCTAAACGCTTCCGGCAGGTTGGAAGAAGCTGATATTTCAGTAAACTTGTTGATATCTCAATCAAAAGAAGAAGCAAAAAAAATAGCGGTTTATTTAAACGAATTGAATAAAAAACGGCAGAAAATGCAAAGTGATTATTTAAATTCCGCTTTTAATTTATTGCCTGCTGAAAAAGATAAGATGGGAAAGGTCATTTTTGTAGAGAATGAAGAATGGCAGCCGGGATTAATCGGACTTGTAGCCGGACAGTTAAAAGAGAAATATGCCCGTCCTGCATTTGCTTTTACGCGGGATGAACAGGGGAACTATGTCGGCTCGGCTCGCAGCGTCGATTCTTTTCATATTACAAATGCGCTTACAAATTTTAATCATTACTTCTTAAATTATGGAGGGCATAGCAAAGCCGCCGGTTTAACTGTTTTAGCTGAAAATTATCAAAAGTTCAAAAATGAGTTTCTTGATTATGCAAAGAATTTAATTGATGAAAAAGATCTTATCCCGGAGTTGGTAGTCGATTCCGTAATTGATATTGATCAGGTTAATTTAAACGTTACAAGGTTAATTCAGGATGTGGGCCCCTTTGGCGAGGGCAATCCTGAACCGGTCTTGGTGATAGAGAAGGCGCAAATTCAAGATATGAAACTGTTGAGTAATGGGAAGCATCTTAAGCTGTATGCCCAAAAAGGCAATCAAATATTCGAATGCGTTTGGTGGCGCGCCGGTGAATATAAAGACTCTTTAGTTTTCAGGGAAGTTGTAGACCTGGCGTTTAGATTGGGTATAAACAGTTGGCAGGGCGTCGAACGCTTGCAGCTTGTTGTAGAGGATATTAGAAAATCGGAAAATTAATAATAATCTAAAAAAATGATTTTGCGCACACCTATATTATTTAACTACTTTTACTTTATTCTAAAGCGTAAATTTATTTATTTACGATTTTTGTTAATATCTGATCCATTATAACCGAAATATAAACGAAACATAAACACCTTGATTTTAATTAAACATTATATTATTTTTTGTAATAATTTTTAGGATAAAAAAATGCAAGAACGAATTATTGAAATTATTATCTATCTGCTGGAAGAATTTAAAAAACAACATTCAAAAGAAAATTATTTGGATTTTTCTAAAGTATTAACATCGCGCGGATATACTGAAAGTGAAATAAATCTTGGGTTCTCGTGGATTCTTAATCATTTGCAAAATAAAAATTCAGATTTAGAAAATGAGTTTCATTACATAGTTGACACTGAACTAATTTTAAATAATCTTGATGAAATGATTATCTCGGCAGATGCGTATGGATACATACTTCAGTTATGGCATTTGGGTTTATTAACGGATTATGACTTAGAACTCATAATTGAAAAGGCTGTGACCTCAGAGACAATGGCTATGACGATTGATGATGTTAAATCCATTTCCGCCTCTCTTATTTTTGGATCGGATTTAAATAATTCATGGGATGGATTCTTTTTTATCCAGGGAAGTGATGCGATCCATTAATGTCATTCTTAAAAGATATCTTCATATTTAATATGAACGGTTTATCATTTTTAAAACATACAGCTAATAAAACTTGATCAAGGGAATATGGCACAAAAATCTTTAGTCATCGTTGAATCACCTGCAAAAGCTAAAACAATCAATAAATACCTTGGCAAAGAGTTTGTCGTTAAAGCTTCTGTTGGGCATATTATTGATTTACCCAAAACTAAGCTTGGGGTTAGCATTGAAGACAATTTTAAACCTGAGTATATCAAAATTCGCGGTAAGGAAAAAATAATTAAAGAACTGCGTTCATTGGCAAAGCAGGCGGGCAGCGTATATATAGCGACAGATCCGGACAGGGAAGGCGAGGCTATCGCTTACCATATCGCCACAATTTTAGACAGAGCCCAAAAGGACGTTTACCGCGTTGAATTTAACGAAATTACAAAAAGCGCTGTTGAGCGCGCTATGAACTCGCCGCGTTCGATTGATATGGGCAGGGTTTATTCGCAGCAGGCGCGCCGTGTTTTAGACCGCATTGTAGGTTATAAGATAAGCCCTGTTTTATGGCAGATGATTTGCCGCGGTTTAAGCGCCGGCCGTGTACAATCTGTGGCTCTGCGTCTTATTTGCGAGCGTGAAGAGGAAATACGCATTTTTAAAGCAGAAGAGTTTTGGATTATCACGACGCTTATTAAAACAGATAATGCAGACGCCTTTGATGTTAAACTCACAAAAATTGATAATAAGAAAGCTCATATTCCCAATAAAACTAAAGCGGACGAGCATTCGGAAGCTATAAAAAACGCCGATCTTAAAATTGCTTCCGTCACCCAAAAAGAGTTAAAAAGACAACCGCCTCCGCCGTTTACCACAAGCACCCTGCAGCAGACCGCCTCCCGTATGCTGCGCATTTCCACTAAACGAATTATGGGAATTGCTCAATCGCTTTATGAAGGTATAGAAGTGTCTGGGCATGGGAGCGTGGGTTTAATTACCTATATGCGTACCGATTCAACCCGGATTAGCGGCGAGGCTTTAGAAGCGGTGCAAGGTTATATTTTAGATGAGTACGGAAAAGAATACGGCTTAAGTAAAGCTCGTTATTATAAATCAAAAAAGTCGGCGCAGGATGCTCACGAAGCTATTCGACCAACGTATATTTCCCGGGAATTTTCACCTGCGGCGCTTAAGGGCGTATTATCCAAAGAACAATACAGATTATATGATTTGATTTGGAAGCGTTTTGTCGCCTGTCAGATGTCACAGGCAATTTATGAAAAAACAAGCGTTGTCGTTAAAGGAGGACGTTACGAATTAACGGCGGAAGGAGAAACGCTGCAATTTGCCGGTTACACAAAAGTTTATCGTGAAGAGCCTGAAAACGGTGAAAACGGGAAGAAGTTTATACCAAAGGGTTTGGCTGAGGGCTTACTTTGCGAATTATTAAAATTGAATGCGGAACAAAATTTTACCAAACCGACGCCTCGTTTTACGGAAAGCACACTGGTTAAGGAACTTGACAGGCTTGGCATTGGTAGACCGAGCACTTATGCGCAGATTGTGAGTACTATTTTACAACGCAAATATGTGGAGCTGAGTGATCGCAAACTTCATGCTACCGAATTGGGCGAAACAGTAAACCGGTTTTTAACCAGCAGTTTTCCGGAAATATTCAATGTTTTGTTCACGGCAAAGATGGAAGAAGAATTGGATGAAATTGCCAACCACAAAACTACCTATGAACAGGTAATGGATGATTTTTATAAACCCTTTGATAAAGCGATGAAGGAAGTTCAACTGAAAAAGGGACAGATAAAATCCGACCTGCAGGAAGAGGCGGGAGAAGTATGCGAAAAATGCGGGCGTCCAATGGTCATTCGTTGGGGAAGGAATGGGAAATTTATGGCTTGCAGCGGTTTCCCTGAGTGTAAAAATTCTAAGCCCTTGGATAATAGTAATGAAGTAGAACTTACGGACGAAGTATGTGAAAAATGCGGCAGCCAGATGGTTGTTAAAACAGGACGTTTCGGTAAGTTCTTAGCCTGCTCCAATTATCCAAAATGTAAAAATACAAAACCGCTGAGTACAGGAGTGACTTGTCCTAAAGATGGCTGCGGCGGACAGGTTATCGAACGCAGAAGTAAACGCGGTAAAGCATTTTATGGATGTTCCAATTATCCGAAATGCGATTTTTTAAGCTGGGACAAACCGGTAAATAAAGAATGCCCGGCTTGCGGTAATAATTATATGTTGGAAAAAGTCACCAAATCCAAAGGCGAGTTTTTGCGTTGTCCTAGGTGCAAGCATGAAGTGAAGTAATGTCCGGTAATCAGTATTATAAATTGTACCTAAATATCTAAATTAAAATTTGTGGAAATCTCAATAAATAAATCATTAATTTACCCCGTTAAATAATATGTTTGCGTATTTTTCAATCATATTAATTTTTTATTTAACAGGGTGAATTTGTTTACTATGTTCGTTTAATACCTAAAATATTCTATTAAAATATTTATTTAATTATATAGACATTAAATGGATAAACATATCAGCGGCTTTCTAAAATACATATTGCTGGAAAAACGCTATTCCGACCACACAGTGGAATCTTACGCTAACGACCTGCATCAATTTGAGTCATTCCTGAACGGCTATTTTGGCATTGATCAAATTTATTGGCATTTAGCCGATAAAAAAGCAATCCGATATTTTTTAATACACCTTCAAGATCAAGGTATTTCACGGAGAAGCATTGCCCGTAAATTAGCCGCTTTAAAATCTTTTTTTAAATATCTTGTACGTGAAGGAATTGTACGGCATAATCCCGGTTTGTTAATCAAAATGCCTAAATTTGAAAAGAAACTGCCGGAATATATCAGCATAGAAGAAGTTGAAGCTTTGTTAAAGCTTCCTGAAATATGCACATTTGAGGGTTTGCGGGATTTATCTATTTTGGAGTTATTTTACGGAACTGGAATGCGCTTAAGCGAGTTAATAAATATTAGATTATCAAATTTATTGTTTGCAGAAGATCTAATAAGAGTTTTAGGTAAGGGGAATAAAGAGCGCATAATACCATTAGGATCGGTTGCTAAAAAGGTTCTAAAAGAGTATCTTGAAATTAGAGCTCAATATGCCGCCAAAAATGTCGATAATGTATTTGTGCTTAAGTCCGGGAAAAAAATGTATCCAATGGCAGTTCAACGGATTGTTAAAAAATATATGTCACAAGTTTCCAACGTTCATAAAAAGAGCCCTCATATATTGCGTCATAGTTACGCTACACACTTGTTAAATGCCGGCGCGAATATAAGAACGGTAAAAGATCTTTTAGGGCACAGAAGCCTTTCTACCACACAAATTTATACCCACATTTCCATAGATCATTTAAAAAGTATATATCAACAAGCCCATCCGGGCGCCTCAAAAGAATCAAAACATAAACTAAGGAGGTCATAATGAACATAACGATCACTACAAGAGGGTACAAAGCGCCGGAGCGCCTCAAATTCTATATCAATGATAAAATGAAACGACTTGAGCGGTTCGAAGACAAAATTATGGATATAGAAGCTATACTCTCTTATGAAAAATTAGATCAGGTTGTGGAATTTAAATTGCATATAAATCAAAAGGTGATTGTTGTTAAAGAAAAATCGGAAGATGTTTTTAAATCAATTGATTTAGCGATAGATAATTTAGAGAGACAGATAGCAAAGATAAAAGATAAAATAAAAAGTCGTAATAATAAAAAAATTGTAGAAAATTTAGCAGTTTAGCAAGTATATCGAAGTACTTATAAGAACAGGGCGTCCCGGCTTTTCAGGACGCCTTTTTTAATTTTTGCACTAGGTATAATTCTTTATTAAATTGAATCACTATGAATGAATTTATAACAGTCCGCACGCTTTTAAGAGAAAATGAATCACGGTTAAAATTAAAGCTCATCTGCTCGGAGAACGGTCTGAATCGTAAAATAACCACAAGTGAGTTACACCGTCCGGGTCTTGCTTTATCCGGATTTGTAGAATTATTTTCTTCTGACAGGGTTCAAATTCTCGGTAATACGGAGGTAAAATATCTTTCGGGATTAGCGCCTGGCGCTCTTTCACGGTCAATCAACCGTTTTATGGAATTTGAAATACCGGCTATTATCGTTAGTAACGATAATTCTATTCCGGAACATTTAGTTCAGGCTGCGACACGGCGTTATATTTCTATTTTTAATTCTCCATTAACCACTACGAGTCTGGTGCATTTACTTGGCGAATATTTAGAAGCAAAATTTGCCCCGCGTATTTCTATACACGGCTCGTTAGTGGATGTATATGGTGTGGGCATGTTATTTACCGGACATAGCGGCGTAGGTAAAAGCGAGATTGCTCTTGATCTTGTGGAAAGAGGTCATCGTTTAGTAGCGGACGACCTAGTAATTATTACACGTAAGGCTGAAGATGTGATTATAGGTATAGGCAGGGAAATTACAGAGCATATACTTGAAATTCGCGGTATTGGCTTGATAGATGTGCGGCGTATCTTTGGCATCCGCGGGGTGCGTATGCAAAAGCGTGTGGAAGTTGAGGTTAAGCTGGTAAAGTGGGAAAAGGATATTGAATACGAGCGAGTTGGTTTAGAGGATAATAAAGTAGAGATTTTAGGCGTTGAACTGCCCCAAGTTGTATTGCCGATTAATCCCGGGAAAAATATAACTGTTATTGCCGAGACTATAGCCATGAATTGTCTGGAAAGGATGCATGGTTATCATACGCCAAAAGAATTTAATAAACGTTTAAAAGAATACATGAAACAGAAAGATGTGATTCCAATCCATAATGATCGTTCTTATTTAAAGAAAGATTGGGAATGAGTAAAAACTATTTCACTTGTATCATCACACATGGTAATTTGGCTAATTCATTAAAAGATATTTCAGAAAAATTAGCGACCTCGGGAACACAAATGTTCTGCTATACAAACCAACATCTATCGCTGGAAGAAATAAAAAGTAATATTGAAGAAAGAATAGATCAATTAAAACCGGATAAGATTATTTTATTTGTTGATTTAGCAGGGGGTAGCTGCTGGCATTTAGCTAATCGTATAAAAAAAGACCATAAAGATGCTGTGATAATCAGCGGTGTCAATGTTCCGCTGATTGTTTCGTATCAGATTAATTACAACTGCTTAGAATGGGATGATCTGCTTAATAAAATAGTCGAGGATGGTAAAAAAGGAATTTTAACCCTATAGGTTTACTGATGGATATTCAACTGTTTAGAATAGATGACAGGCTTATACATGGTCAGGTTGTTATTGGCTGGGCAAGCTGCCTGAATACAAAAAAAATAATTTTATGCGATGATTCGGTTTATGGTAACGAATGGGAGAAAGAACTTTATCTTTCTTGTGTGCCTGAAAATATTTGTTCTTCGATATTAAATGTAAAAGATATGTCAAATTATTTAAAAGATGAATCAAACGATTTTCGTTCAACCATAATCGTGGTAAATTCACCAAAGGTAGTTGAAAAGTTGATTAATCTTGGCGCGCAGATTAAAAAAGTAAATATTGGCGGTATACATTTTAATGACGGCAGGGAAAAATATCTATCTTATCTTTATCTAAATGATGACGATATTGAATCGTTTAAAAGAAGTATGAAATGTGGTACACGCTTTGAATGTCAGGATATACCCAGCGGTAAAAAAATACCCTTTGAAGAATTGATTTCTAAAAAAAATTGAATTGAATTAAAGGTAACAGTTCAGACCATTTGAAGAATTGGATTGGTGAAGTACTGGAAGATTGGATTGATGTTGAATGGCTGGGTTTTATCACTAATGCAGACATTCCAATATTTCATTCTTCTATTTCTTTACCATTACATTAAACCAATTTTTCACCTATACTGAAATATACCGCTCAGTAATTGGTTTGTATAAAGGGATTGTTAATGTTTTTTTTAATCCCGCTCACGGGGCGGTATAACGGTCAGTACGAAATGGTTAAAAGACAAACCATTTCTATTCCAGTATATTACAATTAAAGATTATTTAAGAATTGATTATATATGAAAAAAGTATTAACCACTGAATTCAAAGTAGGTCTAACGGTTATTATATCTATTTTGATATTGATATTAGGGATTATTTGGGGGAAAGAGTATCGTTTTGTTACTGATAAGTATAGAATAACCGTTCTGTTTGAAAAAGTCGGCGGGATGGTTCCCGGGGATCCTGTAACAGTTAATGGGGTTAAAGAGGGGAAAATATTAAAGATTGACTGGCATGAGCGTCAGGTTTTATGCACGCTGGAGATTAATAATAGTGTCCAATTATATGACGACGCCGAGTTTTCGGTAATCAGCGCTGAACTTTTAGCTGGGATGAAAGTAGAAATATTCCCCGGAAAATCCGACAAGAAAATCAATTTATCAAAACAGCCTTTTAAAGGAAAATACGGCGGCAGAATTGTCGACGTCGGCTTGGTTATAGGCGCGCTTTCTGAAGATATGTCGGCGTTAACATATCGTATTGACACAACGGTTTCTATGGTAAATGATTTGCTTAAAAAAGGCAATTTGCAATCGGATTTAAAAAACGCCCTTTCGAATTTTAATGATATTTCAGGTCAATTAAAAGATATGTTCGATACCAGTTCCGGTAAATTCAAAAATGCAGTCGTTAATTTTGAGAACCTTACAGAAAAAATAAATGACTTTGTTAATAATAATGAACAAGCGGTTGGTTCCACTGTTAATAATTTAAATTTAATTTCCGGTCGATTGGATACTATCTCGGCTTCAATGCAAATGTTATTGAAAAATGTAGAAAACAAACAAGGAACGCTGGGCAAAATGGTGTATGATTCGACTTTATACAATAATTTATCTAAAACATTATCAAGTATTGATTCACTGGCGAAAGCAATTAAACAGGATGGTTTGGATATCGATTTGTTCTGAGCAATTCCGTAAATAAAATTTGCATCTAAATTTTAGGAATATTATATTTTTAACCTTTTAAAAACAATTTTTGTGGCGCTTTAGCTCAGTCGGTAGAGCAACGGACTGAAAATCCGTGTGTCCCCAGTTCAATTCTGGGAGGCGCCACTTTTAAAAAAGGGGCTGTGGCAAATAACCGCAGTCCCTTTTTTATTGGTTTAAGAATTCATAAATGCATAAGTGAAAATGGAATAATGGAGCGTTGGAGTATTGAAGAATTGAATTAATGAATTGACGCCCGCCTTAACCCAAGTTTAACGCTAAAGGTACGTAACTTTATTAAAAACAATACAGTTTAAAATTTTATTACAACTACACATTTTATATTTGATTTCGTAATTTCTATGGACAACTAATTAATA
>JAUXGF010000105.1 GCA_030622395.1 Calditrichaceae bacterium | reverse complement strand
ATTCTACCAGATTCAAGACAGATGAAGTCCAGTCTTTTAAAAATGGATGATTCTCAGGCTGAATTACACCGTCTTGTTCTCAAAAATTATTAGGGTGTCCCAACGCTGAAAACAGGACCCGCATTGCAAAACCACCAATCTGTTCATTCCTGATTCATCTCTTTTAGCTTCAGTTGAATCCAGCGCACCGATACGCCGAGCGATTGAGCGGTAAGCGTTCGATTATCGTTAAAATTTTCCAATCGTTTAAGCAAAAGAAAACGTTCAAATTCTTTTAACGTGCCCTCAAAATTCTCTAATGTTTTTTCATCTTCTTCAAGAATGATATGCTCAGGCGCGAGTTTATCCGAATCGCAAAGGATAAGCGCCCGCTGCAGGATATTTTCCAACTGGCGTACATTGCCGGGCCAGTGATAACTTTCCAGTTTTTTCAAAATAGCCGAATTGATAGACATGCCGCGTCCGCTGAATTTTTTTAAAAAATGTTTGGCAAGCAGTGCAATATCACTCTTGCGCAGGCGTAAAGGCGGGATGGTAATCGGGAAAACGTTTAAGCGGTAAAATAAATCTTCGCGGAATTTGCCCGTTTTAGAAAGCTGTTTTAAATCCTGGTTAGTAGCGGCAATCAATCGAACGTCTATCTTTTTGACCTTTGTGTCGCCTAAACGGATAATCTCCTGATTTTGAATCACCCTTAGCAGTTTAGCTTGCAGCGACAGGGAAATATCGGCGATCTCATCTAAAAAAAAGACCCCCTTATCCGCCACTTCAAACAACCCCTTTTTATCATTAGCGGCTCCGGTAAATGCGCCTTTTTTATAACCGAACAATTCGCTTTCCAGCAAGGTGTCCGGAATTGATCCGCAAAATTGCGCTAAATACGCTTGATCATTGCGGGGACTTAGCTTATGGATAGCTCTGGCGGCAAGTTCTTTTCCGGTACCGCTTTCGCCTAAGATAAGCACAGTGGCGTCAGTCTGCGCTACTTTATGAATAAGGGATGCCAGCTTTCCCATCGCCGGACTATTTCCGATCATATCGGGAATCGGCTGAACAGCCTGAAGTTGGTTACGCAGGATTAAATTTTCATCTTGCAGATGTTCAAAATGTAAAATCTTATCCAGCGCCAGCGATACCAGGTTGGATAAGAATTGTAAAAACAATAAATTTTCTTCTGTAAATTCTTTACGATCCTGCCGGCTGTCCGCTAAAATAACGCCCCATATTTTATCTTCATAAAAAATCGGCACGCCGATGACCGATTTGATTTGATGTATTTGAACGCTTTCGAATTGTGAAATGTTGGGGTCGCTCTGTACGTCATGATATAAACAGGCTTCCTTTTTCGAAATCACCTGCTGCAGAATTCCGGAAGAAAAAGATGATAAATCGGCAATACTTTCCTTATTTATATTACGCGCCGCTATAATTGAAAAGCTTTTATTTTCTTGATCATATTTTACAAATAAACCGCGTTCAGCCTTGATTACATTAACCGCCAGATCCAGTGTCTCTTCTATCAGACTGTCTTTATATACAGCCGAATTAAGCATTTTGCTGATTTGATATAATACCTCAAACTGCTCTTTACGGATTTCCCGTATTTCTGATATCCGGTTTTGAATATTCCGTTCCATATTATTCTACATGAAATGTTTTAGATTTAGAACGCGCTCTATTGAGAAAGTCATCAATACACCATATTAGCCAAAAATAGTCGGCATTAGAAATCAATTCCGTATCAACTTCTATTGATTTAGTGTCGGCAGGTAAATTACTTTTTTGCCAGACAGGCGGCTCATTCGGCTCATCCCCTAAATAAATTTCAACACTAAAAATAAAAGGGAAGCCCGGATTAAATTCTTCCCATACTAATACCGGTTTGGATGAAACCACGGCGTGACCAAGAGGTGACTTCAAAACAAGTGGGTTTTTGATAACACGCGTTACAAATGCGTTTGTTATTAGTGTGTTGTTTGCGGATTTGTCTTTTACAATTATTTGAATCTCACATCCGATTATTTCCTTAGAGCTGCTTATTAACAGTTCTCTATTGGGTGAATCAGGTTCGTAAAATTTGCTGGTAGTGTTATATCCCAATTGAGTTTTTATGCTTAAGCCGGGGATAGTAACAAACACGCTGTCGATATCATCATCAGGGTCATTTATCCTTACCTTAACCGCCAAATTTAAAGTCTGTCTATCCGGATAGAGGTTGCGAATGATGCTGTAGATTAGCAGGCTGTCTAAAACCGGGATTGTATTTAACTCTTGTTGAACTGTAATTTTTTTCAATGATCCCCAATTTATAAAAACCGAGTCGCTAAAAAAACCGTCTTTCTGTAATTTTAACCACCCGTTATTTGGCAGAATGTAATCGATTTGAAATGTTCCGTTGTGATTTGTTTTAACCAAACGATCCTCGTTTTGCCAGTAGACGTTTGCTCCGGCAATGGGTTTATGCGGGCTGCAGGTTTGCAGGCAGCCGTTAATCACCCCATAACTGTTATCCGGATTTTTTGGATCAAGCGGATTATGACGAGGCGCCTCGCACGATATAATAAAAATAAGGCAGCCTAAAAATAATATTTTTTTCATTTTAATTGATTCGCTTTTTAAAATGGTTTAGCCGACATTTGCTGATTAGCGCCTGAACGAAAAAGCGCTTTTTTGTCATTTCGAGTATCTTTTAACGAGAAATCTATTGTTATTATTGACGTTATATCCCGATTCTCGGGACACTCCGTTCGAAATGACATTTTGGGTGTTCTGCAAACAGCCTGTAAAACGGGATCAAAATGACAGTTTTGGCTAGTTTCCATTCAGGCACTGATTAAGTTAATTACTGATAAGCAATAGCGCAAAAAAATTATATTAATTTTTATAGAATACATTTGGGATGGTAAATTTGTTTGTATGTATTTTATCGTCATATTTTTAAAACTTAGTTTTAAATTAATCCGCGAAAATCTGTGCTATCTGTGTTATCCGCGTTCTATTTTATCCTAATAGCAGACCGTCCGGCAAGCCAGCCGGTTGAAAAAGCCGCCTGCAGATTATAACCGCCGGTACTCCCGTCAATATCCAATACCTCTCCGGCAAAATAAAGACCCTTTACCAGGCGCGAAGCCATTGTGCGCGGATCAATTTCTTTTTTATCTACTCCGCCTGCCGTTACAATCGCCTCCGAAAAAGGACGGGCCCTCGTTACTTCCAGACGAAAATCTTTCAGCCACTTCTTTAGCCGCTTACGTTCCTGCGCTGTAATCTGATGTCCTTCCTTGTCTGCGGGGATACCCGTTAGATCCAGGCAAACCGGGATTAGTTTTTTGGGAAGCAGTCTTTTAAGCAAGCTACGAAACCGCTGTTTGCCGTGTGAATCAAAATCACGGAGAAGACGCGCTTCCAGCTTGCCTTCATCAAGAGCCGGCTTAAAATCAATAGAAAGAAAAACTTTACGGTCTAAGTTCAGCTCGTCTACAATTTGTCCGCTTAAATATAGAACAACCGGTCCCGATACGCCAAAGTGCGTAAAGAGCATTTCGCCGAAAGCCTCCGCGCATTTTCTATTATCGCTGTAAACCCGCACTTTAACATTCCGCAAGCTGAGACCTTGCAGACTGGACGCCGTCCCTCCCGCTGTTTCCAATGGAACAAGCGCCGGGCGTATGGGAATTATGTTATGCCCCACAGATTCCGCTAATCGAAAGCCGTCGCCCGTTGAACCCGTGGCAGGATAAGATGATCCGCCTGTCGTAACTATTACAGCGTCTGCGCGATATATCCATTCTTCGGCGCCGGGCCGGGCTAATGCTTTTCCTTTTTGCGGTAAACCGTTTGATGTTTGAACTCCAATTACCCGCCCATTCTCAACAAGCAGGCTCTGCGCCGCCGAACGTGTTTGTATATCTGCGCCTTGTTTGTTAACCCAGTGAGTTAAAGTTTTTACAATGTCCTGCGCCTGACCGCTGGCTGGGAAGACCCTGCCGCCGCGTTCAGTAATTGTATCGATTCCCTGCTTTTTAAAAAAAGCAATTAATTCGACGCTAAAAAATTGTGAAAAAGCCTGGCGAAGAAATTGCCCTTCGTCTCTGAAATGGGTGATAAACTTGAACAACGGAGCGATGTTGGTCAAATTACATCGTCCCTTGCCGGTGATGTGCAGCTTAAGTCCCGGTCGATTCATTTTTTCCAGAAGCAGGGTTTTTGCCCCCTGCCCGGCAGCCTGCCCGGCAGCCATCAATCCCGCCGCGCCTCCCCCGATTACGATTACCTGATATTTTTTAGTATCTTTCAATATTTCAAATCACCGTTTTATAATTAAATAATTTAACATACACATAAAGTATTTTTAAAAATGAATGCTGTAATATTCTATACTGATATAAAGTAAAGTTGTTTTTATAAAGTTATGTTGTAGTAATAGTAATACCTCTTTGGTAGGAAAATAATGCGTGTGTGAATATCATTCCGTTGCAATTAAAAGAATTGAATTAGTGAAAACTTGGAGTGATGCCGTGCCTGCCGGCAGGTGGGGAGTACTGGAATATTGGATTGTTGCCAGAAAGATTGGAATAGCAAGATATTGGAATACTACTCCTTCAAAGCAATTCTTCGACAATTCACCAATTCAATAATTCAATAATTCATTAATTCAATTCTTCACCCTTATCTTATCTGCTTCCGGTAGGCTTCACGGTGTTTACTGTCAAATTCAATTAATTTTTCAAGCTCTGCATTACGTCCTGCAAATAATATAGCTAATTGACGATAATGCGCATTAAAAAAAATTGCCAAATATCGATTGTTGGGCTGAACGCTGACAACTTTCTGTATCCCTTGCATTACTTTCCTGGCTAATTGATAAGCCTTGTTATATTTACCATTTTTATATAAATAAAGTGCCTCAAAAAAAGCAGGTTTAACTTCGCGTAATGGGCGCGTCCGGACATGAGTAATTTTGAGGAGCTCGTCAATGCGCTGGCTCCATCCTTTGGTATACTGGCTTAACATAGCTTGATTGGCAATATCCATTGCTTTGTTATATAACGGCGTTCCAAAAAACTGACCGTTAGTATCCATCTCACCGGCTAAAATCATGAAAGCATAAAAATCAAGAAAATGGGTTAAGGGATCAAATTGTCCCTTGGTATGGTTTAGCGAGGCGCTTGGTTCATAAGGAAACTCCCAATTTTTATCGTAAAAATTTTCACCCGATTCGCTGGAAATTACAAATTGTGTTTTGTAGATTTTTTCAAATGTCTTTTTTTGAACTGTTTCAACAATAATTTGGATATTACAATTGACGTCATATTCATATTCATCTTCAATCCACCCATGGCCGTTAAAATACTGTTCGATCTTAGACTTCAGGTCAACAAGCTTATCCTGTTCATCTTGAGAAAGATGCATATATTCAATTTTTACTTCTACCTTTAAAACCTGGGACTGACTTGTCATAAAACAAATCAATACTAATAAAAGTGTGAATACATATACTTTCATTTAAACCTCTCTATGAAATACGACTTCTGTTGAATCACATCTAATATAAGAAAAATTTTATGTAAAAGGATAAAAAAGTAGTAATCTCTCGGATAGGTGAAATATTGTAACAGACCCAAACAAAACTCCACATCATTCACCGAGCTATTACACAAATTATTCATTCAAATGAATCCGCTCAACTCTTTTGGATACACAGCAAGTTACTTCATAAGGAATAGTTTGTAAATGCCTGGAAATTTCCACAATCGAAATATGTTCGTTGTCTTGACCGCCAATTAAAACAACTTCGTCTCCGATTTCAATATTTGAATCATTGCCGATATTAACCATAATCTGATCCATACAAACCGCACCGACAACCGGGTAGCGTTTCCCGCGGATGAGTACGCTGCCAGTATTAGTCAGCCGTCTGTTAAATCCGTCGGCATAACCAGCGGGAACTATGGCGATTTTTGTCTCTTTATCAGTATAATAACGCCGATTATAACTAACCGGTTCGCCCGGTCCTAAATTTAATATAAATGAAACCTGCGAGACAAAACGCATTATTTCCCTTAAACGCCAAGTCAAATTAAATTCAGGACCCGGAGTAGTTCCATAAAGCATAATCCCCGGTCTGACCATATCAAAATAGGCTTGCGGCAAACGCATTATTGCCGCTGAATTTGCAATATGAAATAAAATATCTTTTTTATATTGATTGGTAATTAATTTCTTAACCTGCTGAAATTGTTCCAACTGAAACATAGTGAATGAAAGGTCTTCTTCATCGGCACTGGAAAAATGTGAATAGACGCCAGCCACATTAAAAAACTCTTCTTTAAAAATTTCATCTACAATGTGTTGAATATAATTATACACAAATCCAACCCGCCGCATTCCTGTGTCAACTTTAATATGAACGCGGGCTTTTTTATTTAATTTTCGGCAAATCTCCCGTAATGGTTTTATTTGATGTTCACCGGAAAGAGTAATATCCAAATTGTATCGTATATGGTCTTCGAAAAAATCTACTAATTGTGTGCCGAATACTAAAATGGGGACGTCAATCCCCGCATCTCTTAATTGTATGCCTTCTCCAAGGAAGCCGACTCCCAAATAATCCACGCCATTTTTCACCAGCGTTTTGGCGGCTTCAACGCTGCCGTGCCCATAAGCGTCCGCTTTTACAACGCCCATGATTTTTGCCGGCGCAACGGCTTTTTGAATGAGTTTTAGATTGTAAATTAAATTTGAATGATTGATATAAACTTTTGTTGGTCCCATTTTACCACTTAAATTGTTTTGCTAAATTTTCTATTTTTTCGCCTTGATAAATATTTCGCACTTTGTTGCTGTCTACTAAATATTCGGATATTTTAGGTCTTAAATTATAATTAGACGCTAAAGCCTGTCCGTAAGCCCCGGCTCCTGTAACGGCAATTAAATCATTTTGATTTACTGATTGGAATTTACGGTCTTTAGCCAAAAAATCACCGCTTTCACAAACAGGCCCTACAATATCGCAAATTTCATATTTCCCGACATTTAATTCTAAAGGCACAATTTCATGATAGGCGTTATACAAGCTCGGTCGAATCAGGTTGTTCATAGCGGCGTCTACTATTATGAAATTTTTTTGCGGAGTTCTTTTTCTGTACAAAACCTTACTAATTAATAAGCCGCTTGACCCGGTGATCGAACGCCCTAATTCAACGATCACTTTTAAATTTGAGTCTTTAAAACCATCAAGATATGCCTGTAAAATATCCGTTAAAAAGTCCGGTTTGTTTTTTTGATTTTGAAAATCATTATAATAATTGATACCAATTCCGCCGCCAAGATCAATGTATGATATTTCGATTCCCGATTGTTCGAGCCGCATTTTAAATTGATTTAGAAATTTTACCGTTTTTAAAAAAGGTTCAACGCTTGTAATTTGAGAACCAATATGAACATGAATTCCCTGCGGCGCGAGCCAGCGGTCGTTTTGCGCCTCAGTGTAAAGTTTAACAGCCTCGTCAACCGATACGCCGAACTTGTTTGTATGCAGTCCGGTTGAAATATACTTATGTGTTTGCGCTTCAATATCCGGATTTACTCGAATGGCTGCGTGTACTTTTTTTCGTAATTTCCCGGCTATGGCGGAAGCAAGCTTTAACTCTTTTGCTGATTCGATATTCAAAGAATGTATGCCGGTTTTAATTGCAAATTCAATTTCATCAATTGTTTTGCCAACGCCGGAAAATACAATTTTTTGCGGATCAAAGCCGGCTTTTAAAGCAAAATATAATTCGCCGCCCGAAACAACATCAGCTCCAAAACCGGCATTTCGAACAAGCTTTAACAAGCCTGGATTGTAATTTGCCTTTAAAGCGTAACAAGGTAAAAAATCCAAATTAGCGCCGGCGTTTAAAACCTGCTGGCAGTTATCTAAGGTTTCTTTTTTACTATAAATATAATAGGGCGTTTGAACGGTTTTAGAAAATTCAATTAAATCGACATTCTCACAATACAACCGCTTATTAATATATTGAAACGAATCTGCCATAGGCGTTAGATCTTTATAGTTTATGTGAAAGTTTAAAGTGATCTAAAGTGAACTAAAGTGCCTAAAGTTAAAAAAATAGAAACTGTATTTAGTTCACTTTTAACTTTCCCCAAATAACAGGCTGTTGCAGAACCCT
>JAUXGF010000374.1 GCA_030622395.1 Calditrichaceae bacterium | reverse complement strand
TGGAATATACAACGCATACGACTTTGCCGTTAACGGTATTGAATCTGTTTTGGCGAGTTACAGCGGCGAAGGCTATAACAAAGGGGCAAAGCAGCTTAAGCAAATCAACCTAAATTCCAGACCGTTGATTATTGTTCAGTATCCTGTAAAAGAAGAAGAAAAGCAAGTTGCTGCGTCGGTTAATACAAAATTGTTTGAAACTAATCCCGATAAAAGTATGGATGGATTAGAAATTATCGCCGTTCAAAATGAAGCCGGTAGTCTTTTAGCTGTCCACTATCTTTTAAAACATAAAGCAAAATATGAATCAAAATTTGGTAAGAATGCGGCAAAAATACTTCACGATTGTTTCGAGCAGCGTTTGGAAGCCGATAAAAATCAACGCATAAGCGCCAGGTATGGGCTTACCTACACAATGAATGACAATCCTTATATTCCGATGGATAATATTTATCTTCATCCGGATTTTGGATATATGCGCGTAGAAGGATTAGCTGATGATTGTGAAGGTGTGTTAAATTTCTTAAATAATCAACTCCAAAATTTTACGCCGACACAGCAGGAATTTGAGAAAGCCATAAAGAAGTTTAAACGGTTAAGCTTTATGATGTCCGGTAAAAAAGCAAAAGCCCTTTTTGATAAAACCTATAAATCAATAATTTATGAACCCGAAAAATACAAAGCCGCGGATGAAGTCACTTATGAAAATCTATTAGCGTTTACTAAAGAATATTTCCAGCCCGCTAATATGATTATATCAGTCGTTTCTCCGCTTGATCCCGACAGCGTAAATAATTTATTATCCTCGTTAGCGAAAAAGCAAAAGGGGGCGGGTTCTGCAAAAGAAGCGGTGGTTGACCGCGGTTTGCAATTAATAGAAAAATCCGCTAATGTTGAAGAAGACGGAGGGGGCAAACGGTCTTATCTGTTCTGGGGATTTATTAATACAATCGATCCAAAGGATAAGCCGGCGCTTAAAGCCCTGTCATTAATCCTTGCCGACCACATAGTTTTTGATATTCGTGAAAAACAGGGAATGGCATACGGGATGAGCGCGGGGATCGAGCTTAATGAGGATAAAGCCTTATTCTATATCCGCATGGGAACGCGTCCTCAAAACGTAGATAAACTTATGCCGCAGTATCCCGGATTTTTTGACCCGAAATTAATTGAACCGGTTACGGCAGATGAATTAGAAAAATCCATTAACATGTATCTTGGGCGGATGATGTTCAGAAGACTTTCGAGTATAAACCAGGCTTACTATCTGGCGCATTCACTTTATTTTCACGGCGATATTGAGTATGATATGAATTTTTTTAATGAACTTAAAAAAGTAAAGCTTGATGATGTGAAACAGGCTGCAAAAAAATACATGCATATAAAGAATCCTGTTTCTGTGATTGTAAGATAGGGACAGTAGCGATTGATGATTGAAGAAGTAAAAGATCGTCCCGATGAATCGGGATAAATCGTTGATCGTAAATCGTAAATCAAAAGAGATATGCGATTGGCGATTGATGATTGAAGAAGTGAAAGATTGTAGATCAAATGGTGATTAGTGATTTTTGAAATAAAACTTTAATATTTCTATACAAGGGGTTTGCTATGTTAAAATATTGGTTCATTTTTCTTTTAATCTTTTTATACTCTTGCGCAGGTAAAGTTGAAGAGTTTAAACCTATTCACCATAATCTATCGGTTACTATTAATCCGGCGGAAAAATTTATTGAAGCGCGGGATACCGTTACTATTTCCGCAGATCAGCTTAAATCCTTCCCGCATTTTTTGCTGCATAGTAATTTAACGGTAAGTTCAGAAACTCCCGGAATCACCATAACCCAGGAAGAGAGTGAAATTAAAGCTAAAGATTTTGGTATGGATAAAGAAGATTTTGAGCTTTCTTCCGATATTTCACAAACCAAATATTCTGTTCATTTAGCTGATCAGGCACAGGGAGAGGTAACGTTAATTTTAAAATTCAGCGGAAAAATTAATCATCCTATAAAAAATATTTCGGAAGAATACGCCAGAGGATTCAGCCAAACGCCGGGCATTATCTGTGAAAAGGGCGTTTATTTAGGAGGATCGACTTACTGGCTGCCATGGTTCAACGATAATTTAATCACCTTTAACCTTAATGTGGTTTGCCCTGAAACATGGGATGTGGTCAGCCAGGGGAAACAGACGCTTCATAAGATAAAAGATAATCAAAGGCATGTGCGCTGGGAATCTCCTGAGCCAATGGACGAAGTATTTTTAATCGCCGCTGAATTTACAGAATACAAACGCAGCGTCGGCGCTGTAACGGCGATGGCTTTTCTACGGACTCCGGATGAGAATATGGCTAATAAATATCTGGAAACCACGGCTCAATATTTAGAGATGTACCGGCAGTTGATAGGTCCCTTCCCTTACTCGAAATTTGCCCTGATAGAAAATTTTTGGGAAACAGGTTACGGTATGCCCTCTTTTACATTGCTGGGACCAAGAATAATCCGCTTCCCTTTTATTCTGCACTCATCTTATCCCCACGAGCTTTTGCATAACTGGTGGGGAAACAGCGTTTTTGTCGACTATAGCGAAGGCAATTGGTGCGAAGGCTCAACCGTTTACATGGCCGATCATTTAATCAAAGAACAGCGTGGTCAGGGCGCGGAATACCGCCGTTCGTCATTGCAGGGTTACACAGATTATGTAAATGAAAATAATGATTTTCCGTTGGCGAAATTTATATCGCGCAGTGACGCAGCCACCTCTGCGGTAGGTTACAGCAAGGCAATGATGATGTGGAATATGATGCGCGAGGATATCGGGGACGATCTGTTTATAAAAGGCATCCAGACTTTTTATCGTGATAACAAATTTAAACGCGCTTCTTATGATAATATCCGGCAGGCATTTGAATCGGCGGCTGATCAGGATTTCAAACCGTTTTTCGATCAGTGGGTCAAACGTACCGGCGCGCCGGAATTACGCCTGTCCGATGTAAAAGTTGATTCCGAAAAAGACGGTTGGCGTCTCTATTTTAAATTATCACAGATCCAAGCGGATGATGCATATCATCTAAATATTCCAATCGCTGTTTATTTAAAAGACGAGGCAAAAATACATAAAGTTGAAATGACTCAAAAGGAACAAACTTATCAATTAACCTTTCCCAGCCGCCCTTTGCGTATAGATGTTGACCCCCAATTTAATCTTTTCCGCCGGCTGCATTATAATGAAATTCCTCCCTCACTTTCAAAAATACTCGGCGCAAAAGAGATACTTATTCTGCTGCCTTCAAAGGCGGATACAAAGCGCATAGATAGTTATAAACAGCTTGCGGAAAAATGGTCAAAAGGTAAATCAAGTAAAATTGAAATCCGCTTCGATAATGAATTTAAAGAAATGCCCGCTGATAAAATGGTATGGCTGTTCGGCTGGGACAACCTGCACAGTTCTTTAATCGAAAAAGGAATAGAAAATTACGACGCTGAGATTTCCGACAAGTCGGTGCGATTTTCAAATACAATAGTAAAAAAAGAAAATAACAGTTTTGTGATTTCCGTGCGCCATCCAAAAAATCCCAATTCCGTATTAGTTTGGCTTGCTGCGGATATTGACGAGGCTATGCCGGGTTTGGCGCGTAAATTACCGCATTATGGAAAATATAGTTATCTCGCATTCGAAGGCGCAGAACCGTCCAATATCGCAAAGGGCCAATGGCCTGCCGTTCATTCACCGCTAACCTCTT
>JAUXGF010000232.1 GCA_030622395.1 Calditrichaceae bacterium | reverse complement strand
TTTTGCCCAGCAACGCCTCTGGTTTTTAGACCGTTTAGAACCCAACAGTCCGTTCTATAATATTCCCGAAGCTTATCGAATTAAAGGTCCGCTTAAAATATCCATACTCGAAACCAGTTTAAATGAAATTATACGCAGGCAGGAATCACTGCGTACAACCTTCCTTACGATCGACGGGCAACCAATTCAGAAAATTGAATCCGAACTGCACATCAAACTGGATATCACAGATTTAAGCAGTCTGCCCAAAGAGAAACGTGAAAATAAAATTCTGAGTATAGCTAGAGACCGCTCTTTACAGCCGATTCCGCTGGATTCCCCGCCGCTTTTTAGAATTGAACTGCTCAAAATTACACCTAATGAACATGTAGTCATTTTAATTATTCATCATATCATTTCTGATAACTGGTCAACACAAGTTATGATGTCTGAGATGGCTGTTATTTACAACGCTTTCTTAAGAAACGAGCCGTCACCGCTGCCGAAACTACCCATACAATATGCGGACTTCGCCCACTGGCAGCGCAACTGGCTACAGGGCTGTGTATTAGAAGAACATCTGAATTATTGGAAAAATCAACTATCAGGAGCGCCGCCTGTTTTAAAATTACCCACAGACCGCCCACGTCCTGCTAAACAGACCTTTAACGGTTCTTACAAAACAACCACCGTATCCAAACAAGTTTCCGACGGAATAAAAACCCTCTCAAAACAGGAAGGCGTAACGCTTTTTATGACTTTAATAGCTGCTTTCCAGACCCTGTTATACCGTTATTCCGGGCAGGACGACGTTAGCGTCGGCACACCTATCGCTAATCGAAACCGTGCTGAAACTGAAGGGCTGATCGGGTTTTTTGTTAACACGTTGGTTTTACGCAGCAATCTTTCGGGCAATCCTACTTTCCGTGATTTACTCAATCAGGTTCGTGAAACCGCCCTTGACGCTTACGCCCACCAGGATTTGCCTTTTGAAAAAATTGTTGATATTCTTCAGCCTGAACGCACTATGAGTCATTCACCGCTGTTTCAGGTTATGTTTACCCTGCAAAGCGGTCAGGCTATCGATATTCAGTACAAACATTCGCAATTAATCTTAAGTCCCATCGAAGCGCACAGCAATACATCTAAATTCGATTTAACCCTGTTCATGACCGAAGATGATAATTATTTAGGCGGCGCTCTCGAATATAATACCGATCTATTTGACGATACGACCATCGCCGGTATGCTCGAACATTTCGGTATCTTAATTGAAAGCATTGTTAATAATCCCGACGAGCGGATCGCCAATCTAAATATGATTACAGATGAAGAGCAAAATAAGCTTTTGGTAGAATGGAACGGCATTGATAAAAAACACAAATTTGATAAAGACATCTGCCGCATCTTTGAACAGCAGGCAGAACAGACGCCGGAAAATATTGCCTTAGAATTTGAAAAAAACAAATTAACCTACCGGGAACTCAATCAGCGGATTAACCAACTGGCTCATTACCTGCGCTCTTTTGGCCTTAATCCTGATGAGCTTGTCGGAGTCAGCATCGAACGCTCACCTGAAATGATTATCGCCATGTTAGGCGTTTTAAAAGCCGGCGGCGCCTATGTGCCTGTCGATCCCGATTATCCACAGGAACGTCTCGCTTATATTTTAGAGGATTCCGGGATTACGGTTCTGATAACCCAACAGCATTTGATAGACAAATTACCTCAGCACAAAGCCAAAACCATCTGTCTCGATTCCGATTGGCAAAAAATATCGAAAAATAAATTTTCTAATCCGCAATACAAGCTCGATCCGCAAAATCTTGCTTATATGATTTATACTTCCGGTTCTACCGGCAAACCTAAAGGTACAATGGTCACTCATCAAGGTTTGATCAACTATCTTAACTGGACCTTTTACGCCTATCCGCTTAAGGAAGGCCGCGGCTCACTTGTACATTCCACCATTGCATTCGACGCCACGGTCACCGCTGTCTATACGCCGCTTTTAACTGGAAAAACCATTACCCTTATTCCCGACGGCTCCGATCTGGAAGCGCTGGGCAACGCCCTGCGTGAATATAAAGACTTTAATATTGTGAAAATAACACCGGCGCACCTTGATCTGCTAAGCGGACAAATTCCCGCGGAAGAGGCTGCCGGTCTTACCAAAGCTTTTATCATCGGCGGCGAAAACTTAACCGCAGAGCAGATCGCTTTTTGGCAAAAATATGCGCCGGACACACTTTTATTTAATGAATACGGGCCCACAGAAACAGTTGTCGGCTGTGTGGTTTACGAAGCCCTCAAATGTCTCGGTTCCGTCCCCATTGGAAAAGCTATTCACAACACTCGGGTTTATATTTTAGATGAAAATCTTCAAATCGTTCCAATCGGCGTGCCCGGTGAATTATACATCGGCGGAGAAGGCGTTGCCAGAGGTTATCTCAATCGACCGGACCTCACGGCGGAACGGTTCATTCCCGATCCGTTCAGCAATAAAGAAGGCGCCCGCATTTACAAAACCGGCGACCTGGTACGCTATCTGAATGACGGCAATATGATCTTCATCGACCGGCTGGATACACAGGTCAAAATACGCGGTTACCGCATCGAACTGGGTGAAATCGAAAACGCTATGCAGCAGCACCCGCAAATTGACGACGCCGTGCTTATTGCCCGTGAAGATATTCCCGGCGATAAACGTATAACCGCCTATTTCATTCCTGTGCATAACCAGGAACTACCTGTAAAAAAAATACGAACATTCTTGAAAAAACAACTGCCCGATTACATGATTCCCGCTGCATTCGTATCACTCAAAACGCTGCCGCTTACAGCCAGCGGCAAGGTGGACCGCAAGGCGCTGCCTAAACCAGATTATGCCCGTCCCCAGGCGGAAGGCGAATTTGTCGCACCGCGCACCGCCAATGAGGAAATACTGACCGGTATTTGGCAGGATATCCTGAATATTGAGCGAATCAGCATACACGATAACTTTTTCGAATTGGGCGGTCATTCATTACTTGCAACTCAGTTAATGTCCCGTATCAGGAACTCCTTTGGCGTGGAATTAGAGCTGCGCTATTTGTTTGAATCACCGACAGTGTCTTCTTTAGTTTTGAACATCGAGGAAGCCCGTCTGCGAGCCGAAGGCATTACAGCTCCTCCTTTAAAACCCGTACCGCGTGAGCAGGTTCTACCTTTATCCTTTGCCCAGCAGCGCCTGTGGTTTTTAGATCAGCTTTCGCCGGATAACCCGTTTTATAACATCCCGGCAGCCATCCGCATTACCGGATCATTAGACGTGGCGGCATTGGAATCAGGTATAAATGAAATTATCCGGCGGCACGAAATCCTCCGCACAATCTTTGCCAGCGAAAAGGGACACCCCCATCAGGTAATTAAACCTGAACTAACTATAAAATTTGACATTATAGATTTAGCCCATCTAAAAGCGCATCAGCGTGAAAAAGAAACACAACGGTTGATCACCGAAGACGCTTTAAAACCGTTTAAACTGGACGTCGGGCCGTTATTTAGGACGTCGCTTATAAAAACGGACAAGGATGATTACATTATTCTCTTTAACATGCACCACTCTATTTCCGACGGCTGGTCTACCGGCATTCTGATGCGTGAGATCGGCGCCTTATACGACGCCTTCATCAAGGGACTGCCCTCTCCCCTGCCCGATCTAAAAATCCAGTATGCTGATTATTCGGCATGGCAGCGCAGTTGGCTTAAAGACAAAGTTTTAGAGAAACAGCTTAACTACTGGAAAAAAGATATCGGTTTTAACCCACCGGCGCTTGATTTGCCTGTTGATCATCCGCGTCCTGCAATGCAGACCTTTAATGGCGATACACTTTCCTTTCAGCTTTCCAAAGAGCTTTCCGACGGATTAACAGAAATCTCTCAAAAGCAAGGCGTAACTATTTTTATGACCTTGATGGCGGCATATCAAACATTATTGCATCATTATTCCAATCAGGATGAAATTATCGTCGGCTCGCCTATTGCCAACAGAACACACTCCGAAACTGAAGAGCTGATCGGTTTCTTTGTTAATACACTGGTGCTTAAATCAGATTTTTCAGGCGATCCCTCTTTTATTGAACTGTTGAAGCATGTACGTAAAACAACTCTGGGTTCTTATGCTCATCAGGATATACCGTTTGAGCAATTAGTGGATGAACTCCAGCCCGAGCGCGACATGACTCATTCGCCTCTTTTTCAGGCCATGTTTGTACTGCAAAATACACCGCTGGGCGGCGGGGAAAGTAACAGCATGCAGTTTCCTTCTATCCGCATGGAAGTGCTTGAAGCCGACGCTAAAACAGCCAAATTCGATTTGACTCTGGTTATGATGGAAGACAAAAGAGGCTTCTTGACCGAATTCGAATACAATACAGATCTGTTTGAAAAAGCAACCATCGAACGCATGCAAAACCATTTTCAGACCTTGCTGCAAAATATTGTCGCTGATCCGCAACAGTGCATTTCCGAACTGTCATTGATTGCTGATGAAGAAAAGAACCTGATCCTAAGGGATTGGAATAAAACGCAAGTCGACTTCCCAAACAATAAATGCATACATGAATTATTTGAAGAACGAGTCGCTAAAACGCCCAATAAAACCGCCGTAGTTTTTGCGGATAAACAATTAACTTTCTCTAAATTAAATGAATGCGCCAATCAGTTAGCTTATTATTTAATAAATCTTGGCGTCGGCCCTGAAAAATTAGTGGGCATATCTATTGAACGCTCCATTGAAATGGTGGTCGGATTATTGGGAGTGCTCAAAGCCGGCGGTGTTTATGTACCTATCGATCCCGCTTATCCTGAAGATCGTATCGCCTATATTATCGATGATGCTGAAATAGATATCCTGCTTACACAAAAGTCTTTAAGTAATCTTTTTCCGAAAGAATCTATTAATAAAATCTGTTTAGATTCGAATTGGACGGTTATCTCCAGTCAATCAAAAGAAAACCCTGCTAATAAAACGAGTGCAGAAAATTTAGCTTACATGATTTATACTTCCGGTTCCACCGGCAGACCTAAAGGGACAATGTTACAGCATCGCGGACTGTGCAACCTTACTATGGAGCAGATTAAAGATTTTGAGCTTGATGAAAGCAGCCGCACCCTGCAATTTGCTTCATTCAGTTTTGACGCTTCTGTTTCCGATATTTTCACAACTTTGATCAGCGGGGCGACTCTTTATCTGGCGGAAAAAGAAGAACTAATTCCAGGCCCGGGACTGGTGAATCTGCTTAAAGATAATAAAATTTCTGTGGTTACCCTACCGCCCTCGGTTTCAGCCGTGCTGCAGAATGAACAGTTCCCCGATTTAAAAACCCTAATATCGGCTGGGGAAGCCTGCCCACGCGATATTGCTGAAAAATGGTCGCAGGACCGACGTTTTCTCAATGCCTACGGCCCACCCGCAAATACGGTTT
>JAUXGF010000145.1 GCA_030622395.1 Calditrichaceae bacterium | reverse complement strand
TTGCAAACTATTTGCAGGGCGGTATAAATTCAGGAGGTATTAAAGTTGCCCCCCTAAATTTGCAACTGAGCCGTTTTCCGCTCCGCTCCAACCAGCATCTTCCATCTTACATCCAGTATCAAGTATCCAGCATCCAGTAACAAGTATGAGGTTTTACCAAAAATTTCATAAATTCGGTGCTATGTCGAATAGTGTGGGTAATTTCTAATTATCTAAAACAATTTTTTATTATTATATTTATCCATACAAATCGACATAGAGCCAATATGTTTTTCTGTTTTTCCGAATCTATTTTTAATATCAGAGTTGCCGAAATTAAATGTTATTATTGGCGGGTATATTATCTTTACTTTCATCCTCAATTCGCAATTTGTGCTTACTCTCATGAAAATCAGAATGAATTACATCGGCAAAAATCATAACCAGCGCCGGGTCAAATTGAGTTCCGGCATTATTAATAATTTCCTGAAGGGCTTCTTCTGAAGATTTATGTTTACGATAAACACGGTCCGAAACAATCGATTCATAAGCGTCTACAATTGCCAGAATTCTCGCCGAAAGGGGAATGGCGTCGCCGCGTAAACCGTCGGGATATCCTTTCCCGTCATAACGCTCATGGTGATGACGAATAATAGCCGCCACATCCTGCAATTCGTCAATTTTCCCTACTATTTTACTGCCGATAACCGTATGCTCTTTGGCTGTTTTGTATTCCATTTCTAACAAGGATGAAGTTTTGTGTAAAATATTGTCCGGTATGCCGATTTTTCCAATATCATGTAAGATAGCCGAAAGTTCCAAAGTAAATTTATCGTTTTTCGACAGACACAGCACCTCTCCCATCAAGCGGGCATGACGGGCAACCTTAACAGAATGTCCCGACGTATAACTATCTTTAGCCTCCAGAGCCGTTATTAAAGATTTGATCGCCTTAAGAAGCACCGAAGCTTTTTTATGGTTGTTTTTGAAATTTTCTAATTTTTTACGTTCAATATTACGTTCAATTATAGTCGGCAGGTTCTTTAAATGGAAGGGCTTGGTTAAAAAATCACTCGCTCCGCGAGCCAGCGCTTCTTGTATTAACCTCTTTTTTTCAGAGGCGGTTATAACAACAAATGGGATGTTGAATAAAAATTTACGCACAGAATCAAGAAGCTGTAACCCGGATCCATCAGGCAGCATTACGTCGCAAATAATAATATCGAAAGCTTCATTTTTAACTGCGCTTGTAGCATCGGATAAGGTTTTTGCTCCTATACACTCATATTCATTCATTAGTAAAAATTTACATATTGCATGATGCGTAACATTCTCATCTTCAACTAATAAGACTTTTATTTTTTTATCCATAATTATTACTTAAATGCATTAAATCCTGTAATGTTCTCGCCAATTATTAAAGTATGAATTTCATGCGTTCCTTCATAAGTTATTACCGATTCAAGATTCAACATGTGACGAATAACCTGATATTCATCAATAATTCCGTTAGCAGCCAATAGGGAACGAGCCGAACGGGCAATTTCCAAAGCGACGCGCACATTATTTCTTTTAGCCATGGAAACGTGATAATGTTTTGCCTTGCCTTTATCCTTCATGCGCCCCAAATGAAAGTTCATCATTTGCGCTTTTGTTATTTCCGTTAACATCTCAACTAATTTATGCTGGGTAATTTGAAACGCCGCTATGGGTTTATCAAATTGAATACGCGTTTTAGCATAATTAAGCGCTTCTTCATAACAAGCCATAGCGGATCCGACAACTCCCCAGGCAATGCCGTAACGCGCTTCATTCAGACATGAAAGCGGAGCCCTTAAACCCTTTGCTAAAGGTAAAATGTTTTCGTCAGGGATCAAACAATCCTGAAAACTCAACTCGGCGGTATCGGAGGCGCGCAATGAAAATTTACCTTCCACTGCTTTTGCCGTAAAGCCGGGGCGGTCTTTTTCTACGATAAAACCGCTTACGCCCCGCTCTGTTTTTGCCCATATAACTGCAACATCGGCAATAGAACCATTTGTAATCCACATTTTACTTCCGTTCAACAGCCATCCGTTTTCAACCTTTTCCGCTTTTGTTAACATACCGCCTGGGTCTGAACCATAATCCGGCTCCGTTAGTCCGAAACATCCGATCTTTTCTCCCGCCGCCAGTTTTGGCAGCCAATATTTTTTTTGCCGTTCAGAGCCATAAGTATAAATCGGATACATAACAAGGCTGCCCTGTACGGAAGCAAAGGAGCGCAAACCGCTGTCGCCGCGTTCTAACTCCTGCATGGTCACGCCATAAATAAAATTACTGAGTCCGGGACCTCCGTATTCTTCTGGAATAGTAACTCCCAGCGCGCCTAATTTACCTAACTCCGGAATGATTTCAGTAGGAAACTTACCAAGTCGATGATACTGAGAAACAATGGGTAAATATGATTTATCAACGAATTGCCGCACGGTTGTCTGAATCATTTGTTCTTCTTCAGAAAACAAATCATTTAAATTAAAATAGTCGACTCCTTTGAACATAATGATTCCTTCGTATATGTTATTTTAAACTTAGACAAACTATATTTTACAAAAATAAAAGCGGTTTGCAAATATAAAAACTATGTTTTTTGTAATGCTTCAGTTAATGGTGGGGAATTTATCTGAATGTGTATATTTGGAATAGCGCAAACACACCCCTAACCCCTCCCAAGAGGGGAATAAGCAATGTCCCTCTTAGGAGGGGTTACCCCGAAGTATCGCGATGCAAGCAGGGGTGGGTCTAAAGCTAATAAAAATCCCGCCAATATCCGAGGTATTACACAATGTCGTTGATTATTTTAATTTAATGAAAAGTAATTGAATATGGCAAGTCATGTATTAAATAAAGAATTAATATGATTGGAAAATACGCAAAAATATTATTTAACAAGGATGCTTAAATTTCTTTATCCGGTATCAGTAATCGGTAAACCCGTATCAGAGAAGAACGGAGAGCGTAGAGAGAAGGGCGGATAATGGAATTGCGTAATACTCTTTTCTTAACCTTCGCTTAACGCTTCTCGCTCTACGCTTTACAATGTTCCCCTGATGTGTCAGAGCAATTGAATTTATATAGAGATTGAACTATTACACTAATAGCTATTTTTTCGTTTCAATAAAAGATTTAGAAAATCCAATTGATTTCAGCGCCGTAAATCATACCCTGATATGTTTCGTATCCGTTAAAAAACATAGGGCCGTAATCCGGATCTGTCATTACCTGCAGGGCTTGTTCTATACTGTAGCTCATGTTCCGCTTGTCGGTTCCGGCGATTGTTTTGAAGGAAAGATTAGATGTAAAGAAATATTCCAGGGAAATTTCGCCGCTGATCTGATAATAATCGCTTAACATATCCTGATAACCTTCGCCATTAGAAGCGTCATTATTAATATAGCATATATTAGATTCGAGTTTTAGTTTTTGCGGAATAATATCCCAGCGACTGGATTCATAAACATAAAGATTTTTATTTTCCTGATCATTAGACATCAACAGTCTGCTGTAAACGCTTCCGCAGGAGATAAAGAAGTTGGGCGAGGGGCGCGTATAGAAGTTGAAATTGGCGATAAACTGCTCGGTTCCAAGAGGAGTTCCCGCCGCTAACAGGCTTTTGTCGTTAAAATCAATATACATTGCCGATAATGAAAGACGGTTTACTTTAAAATTATAACTTATACGCCCTTCCCAACTGCCGGAGACTTTTTCCGTTTTCATTTTTATAGAATCAACAAATAATGTATTGCTGTCGTCATAGCGCAGACCGTATTGAATCGTCAGCTCCGGTAAATTTTTAAAATTAGTCGTAACGCCTAATTTCCCTAACTTGGTGTAAGTAGTGGGAAGCGTATTAGTATCGTTTAAATTATCGTTATATTGTTCCGCTTCTAAGGTAAAAATAAAAGCTTCCGGCAGCCTGATAGCTCCGTCAACTTTAACCCCCTGGCGGTCCGTATTTAAAAAAGGATAACCGGCTGAATAATAATCATAACCGATACGCTGGTAAAAGGCTGTTAATTCAAATCTTTTTAAACTTAAATCAAAGCCTGCTTTATAGGCATGATCATCTATTGAAGAGGCTGAGATTGTATCTTTCCGGCTCGTATAGCCTTCGCCAAAAAGAAAGATTTTTTTATCCAATAAATAAAGAGAACCATTAACGCCGGCATTGTGATTTATCAGCGGCTCATTAATCGATTCATCAATGGATTTGTCATCATCTTTAGCGTAAAGGTAATTGACTGCCAGCTTATACAGATTTATTTCGCCGATTCTCAAAATACCCGAGGCAAAATAACGGCGGTACTGCCCGGATGTTTCATATTGTTTATACAAATCATTTAAGCGGTTGCCTGATGAAAACGCTTTTTGTACAATACCTCCTGTGGTTTTCGTTTCCAAAAAGGAATTTTTATTCCACAGACCATTAAATTTCAGATGAACTTTGGCGCCGCGTACTTCCCGGCACTGAACAAACAGCTCGGAACCGGATTCATAAAAATCACCCAAAATAATCTCATTAGTTCCAAAACGGGCGCTGAGCGACAGGCGATTTATAGTTCCCATATCCTGGATGTCCAGCTCATTCCATTTATCATTTCGGATATCGCCGAGAAGGGTCATATCTACTTTTGCAGTCCTGGCAAAAAGCGCAATATTTAAACTTTGCCGTAAACCGGGGATAATAGTTGTTTTGCCATATTCCGAATCGGCAATAGAATCGGGTTTTATTTTTGAAGTTTCATCATAATCATTATTGGTAACTCTAAGAGAGACGCGTCCGGTTACGTCAAATCCTTGCTGGGCAATTACAATAACCGGCAGAAGTATAATTATTAAAATTCTTATAATATTCATTAAACTCTCATCTGTTATGGAACTAAAACCGTTCGCGTATTATCGCGGGAAATATTACCGGCTAAATCTTCGGCATAAAAAGATAAATGGTTCTCACCCCGTTTTAAAACAATCGTTGTTTCAAAACTACCATCGGAACTTGGCTGAATTTCTTTACCATTTATTGTAATTCTCTTTATTCCGGAAGATGGTTGCGGATCAATAATCAGACCGCGGATTTGCTGCCTAAAACGCTCCGCTGAAACATCCTGATCAGGCGGACCAAGCGGCGGGGTCAGGAGTAATTTTTTCCGTTTCGCCGGCTGCGTTATAGTAATAATCGGCTTCACCGTATCTAAAAAAATATGTTCCGCTATTTCGGTTTTATTTTTTGAAACGTCAACCGCTGTAATCTTAATTTCATTTTTACCTTCATTTAAAATAATGGTACGGTTAAAGCTTCCTCTGCCTGCTACTTCCGTTACAAACTGACCATTAATAAAAACTTTAATCCTATCTTTGGGAGTATAGTCGAACACGGCGCCGCTTAAACTGTAATCACGCCGGTTATTAAAGCCGGCCACAATCGGTTTGGAAAGACGAAGCTCAGGACGTTTAGTATTAACCAAAAATTTTACTTCCTTTTTATGGCTCTGTCCGTCTTTTTGAGCTGTTATGCTGACTTCGTTTACTCCTTCCTGAACCTTCACCCTACCGGAGAAATTACCGTTTTGATCCACATTAAGCGGTTGACCGTCAGCCGCTACAATATATCCCGGCGTAACGCTGCCCCTGATTGAAACTCCCGCCATCAACACGGCAGGATCTGTAAATTGCAGCTTTGCCGTATTAACCTCAAACACAAAGTCTGCCTCAAGCTCATCTCCACTCCCATCAGGCGTGGATGGCGTACTGGGCGGGGTCGGAGCTTTGCCTTTTTCCACTGTAGATTCCTGATTACTTCCGACAATAACCTGTCCTCCCACATCTTTAGAAGTAACGGCAACCTGCCCCTCCGAAACCCGTACCCGCGTAGTCTGATCTTGATCCACATCTATTTCCAGAGTTGTTCCGCGGATAGCGACAACCGCGCTTGGGCTATCGATTTCCCGTTTTTGGCGTGTACTTACAACTTTTTTAAATTTTGCCCAAATATTACCCGCCCATAGCGTAAAACTCATTTCGTCCTCGTTTTTATCTTCGGCAAATTTTATCTCTTTTACATCGAAGATAGTATTTTCATTAATTTTAATAATTGAACCGTCCGGCATTTCCAATTCGATACGCGCATTTAGATAGGTTTTTATACGGTCGCCTTTTTTTATTGCCATATTCAATTTTGCATCCTGCCAGTTCGTTTTCTGATTTGGAAGAATTTTTGCTTTACCTATAACAAATTTTACGCTTGCGTTTTTTTTGTCCTGCGCAAGCAAAACGGATAAAATTATAAAGATTAATAAAAGCAATACACTCAATTGTTTTAATTTTCCCGATAACATATCTCTATTCCTTTCTTTTAATTACATTCATTTTTTATTAAACGGAAAATCCCATTGAACTAAACGAACAACTATTAAGCTTTTATTTTAAGAGATATTCCGATCATTTTCATTTATCCGGATCAACTCCGGTAATTGTTTTTCCACTCTTTACTTTATCGGATCTTTCATCTACAACGCCAAATATTATAAACATATAATTGTGATTTTATAATCATCTGCAAAAAACACAACGGCAGCTTTAACTCATAAATACGGATTAAATTGATCGGGATAATTTTGTTATAGCTTAAACCATATTGATAATATCGGGCATAATATAATCTTCTTTAGCTATGGACAATTTCAAATGATTAACAAAGTCCGGCTTTTTCTGAGTTCTAATTTTTTTATTGAACATCAAGGCGCAATTTATTTCCATAAAAGTATCCGAATTTGCAAAACATAATAATCCGCGGTTATATAAAGTCTTATTCCGATTTCATCGGGACAACTAAGGATGCACGGATGTGTCTCGGGAAAAGCTCTTCCCGCAGCTCTCAGCTATTATTAAGAAATCTTAAACTGAATGCTGAATGCTTTCAAATTAAACCTGTTATAAAAATCATCTATATTCCTTATTATTAATTTTCTGTAATATCTTAAAAAATATT
>JAUXGF010000459.1 GCA_030622395.1 Calditrichaceae bacterium | reverse complement strand
TAAGATTTGTGTATAATCACAAGCCAAGAGGGGAACAAGACAATTCCCCTCTTGAGAGGCTGAGCTTTATACACACTTAGCACCGAGGGGTTATGGTGGAATGAATAGCCCCGAGCTTCAGCTCGGGAGTCACATGATCCCTTGATTTTTTGGGCTTTCCCCATAGTTACTGTGTGAAGCCCCATTCTGCAACACACTGTGCATCGGGATAACGATTTCCACCCGCAACTGAACTTCTACAAACATTATTTATTTTTTCTTGAAATACTATTCATTATTTTGTATATATTATAATCTATTTAATACGTTTAATAAAAGTTGATATAAAAAATTGTAAGTTTAAAAAACCTCTAATTTTTTATAGTTTTTTGCCGACTACTTTTTGATTGTTTAGTATTATGCAAGAATAATTTTAAATTAAAGTCATAACTTCTATGAAATATTTTATAAGAATTTCATTCCTTATTCTTTTCTTAATTCAAATAGTTTTTGCCCAAACGGGAAATATCAACGGGACTGTAAAAGACGGTAACAGCAATCTTTACATTAAAGACGTTATTGTAAAAATTGAAGGCGGCGACTGGTCCACCAAAACCAACACAGCCGGGAGCTATTCATTAAAAGGAATCAATCCCGGCGAGTATTACCTAATTTTTATCAAAAGCGGTTATTATTCGCTGGTTATTCCGGAGGTCAAAGTAAAGGCTGGGCATTCCGCCCTGGTTGAAGTGGAAATGGTTGCCGGCGATGAAAAAGAATTTTTATTTTTACAGATTGGCGGCATTCAGGTTACGGCTGACCGGGAGTTGCTGTCGGAAGAGGCTGAGACTGTGCACCGAATTTCCAGCGGCGAGATTGAGCACATGCAGGCAAACAGCCTGGCAAATGTTTTAAGCCTGCTTCCCGGTAACGTCCAAAGTGAATCGCCGGGACTTCAAAAGCAGCAAAAAATTTCAATCCGGACATTTGATAACGAATCTGACGACCGCGGAGCATTATTTGGAACGAAAGTTATTGTAGACGATATTCCGCTTACCAATAACGCCGATATGCAAACCGGCATAGGAGTGGGATACGGCACTAAAGTACAAACAACAAACAACGATCAATACGACCTGCGTGAGGTTGTAGCGGAAAATTTAGAAAAAGTAGAAGTTTCCGCGGGAGCGTCTTCAGTTGAATATGGCGATCATACACAGGGTTTGATAATTGCTAAAACACGAACCAGTAATGTGCCGACGCGTTTAAAAATTAAAAGCAACCCGGATACGCGCGAAGCTAATTTACAGGGATCTTTTTCCGGATTAAACACTAATTTTGTCTATAATGTAAATTACGGTTATAGTGAGCGGGCTATCAGGACTAGCGGAGATGAGTATCACCGTATTTCCGGCAGTTTAAAGGCTAAGAATGAATTTTTGAATAACAAACTAAACTTATTACAGATATTCTGTTACAGCCGCAAGATCGAGGAAGATGACGACGACAGCGATCTTTATGGCACTAAAGCCTATAACCGCGACCACCATTATACCTATTCACACCAAATTAATTATACATTAAATGAAGTTACAAAATTATACCTGCGCAATTATGTAGATTTTAAACGGCGGAACAGTTGGAGAAGCAAATTAGAAACGCCTGATTTAGCAATATGGACAGACAGGATGACCCCCGGAACACGCGAAGGAATAATTCCGGAATCCGCTACATATTTTTCCGAAGTAAGCACAGTAGGATATGAATGGAGCTACGGTTCAAAATTAAAATATAACCGCAAAATTCTTACCGGGAATATATTACATCGTGTTTTAGCCGGCGCTGAATTCCAAACCGATGACAATACCGGGCCCGGAAAATCTTATGATCTTTTAAAGCCACCTAACGGCAGGACAAGCGAAAGGCCCAGATCATACAGCGATATTCCGGGAACAGTTCAACTTGCCCTGTTTGCCGAAGACCGTATTACAGGCGAATGGTTTCTGCCCTATACACTGGATTTAGGTTTTCGACTTGACAGCTATAACCCTGCCGGCTTTTATCCATCCAATTTATTTAAAGATAAGGACGTCTTCTCTGCTAAGCAGGGAACTTTCTTTAATCCGCGCTTTGGTTTAAAATTAAAAATAAGCCCCAAAACCCAAGTTAGATTTACTTACAGTAAATCATCTAAAACACCGTCGATTTCTTCAATTTATCCCAGTAAATTTTTTCTGGATGTTTATGACCAGGCTTACCGGATTATTACAGACAGTTCCGGCAATCAATATGTAGAAAATTTCGACCTGGTTTCTACCTATGCTTATGACCGTTATACATCAAATTTAAAAGGGTATCAAAACACAAAATATGAAATGTCGCTTGATCATCAAATAAAAGACGTTGGTTTAAGCTTTACAGCTTATTATCAAAAGGCAAAGGGCATTCCCAAAAGCATTGAGATCCCTTATATTTATCACAGATATTTTTGGGTAGATTGGCCTGACACTACAAATAAAATTGAAATAGAAAAGGTAAGTACACATGAAAGTTTTTATAGTATTTCAAAAAATTTAAGAAAAACAGAGTCTTCCGGTATTGAATTCAAATTATCAACCCACCGCATTAAACCGCTTAATATGCGTTTTAGAGTAAGCGCCTCATTTAATTTCAAAAAATATTCAAGCGATTTTTACAGACTATATGGCAGCACTTTTAAATTCAGCTCCGGCGATACTCTACCCGGCGGTGAAATTGCAACTGAAGAGGCTCAAATTATACCGGCTTATCAACCAACAGGCGGATGGAAG
>JAUXGF010000517.1 GCA_030622395.1 Calditrichaceae bacterium | reverse complement strand
ATTTCTTATCTTTTATTAATCCCGGGTATAACTTTTCAGTGCATTCCGGACAAAGCCCGTGGCTGAATTCCGCGTCAGAATTTTCTTTGATATAAACCTCAACCTGATGCCAGTAACCATTATCATCCTTTATCTTTTTACAGGACGCGCAGATAGGCAGTAAGCCGCTTAAGGTTTTTATTTTGGAAAGGGATTCTTTAAGTTCATCAATAAGTTTTTCCCGTTCTGTCTCAGCCTGCTTGCTCCTGGATATATCCCGCCAGATCCCTAATTGTGAGATTGTACCGTCTATATTTGCTAAAGGAGAATTTATTATATCAAAAGTTATTTTAAATTCCTGTGAGTAATGTTCCCATCTTACGGTTTTTCCTTTTTGCACTTCTTTCATTTTAGACCAGGGACAGGGACGTTTTTCATTGAAGAAAGCTTCATAACATATTTTGCCGGTCTGATCCCCGAATTCTTCAATTACCGCTTTATTTAAAAACTCTATTCTAAAATCTTTGGAAACAATAAAACAATAATCAGTCATTGTGTTAAGAATAGATCTTAATTTAGCTTCGGATTGCTTTGTTAATTTTTCCGCTTCCTTACGCTTTGTTATATCACGAGCCACTCCAAGCCTGCCGATAGTCTTTCCGTCAGTGTCCAGCAGCGAAGTTATATTTATTTCTAACGGAACCCTTGAACCGTCCTTTTGTAAAAATTCTAATTCATAAAGGAAAATTGCTTTCCCTTTAATATTTTTTTTGAAGCTTGCGACAGCCGATTTCCTGTATTCAGGGGCGAGCATTTCAGTAAAAGAATGTCCTAATAAATCTTTGGCTTTGAAATTAGTAATCTTTTCAAATCTTGGGCTGAGATATGTAAATTTACCTTCAATATCTACAGTAAATATAACATCGGTCACCGCTTCCGTTAATGTGCGGTATTTCTGCTCGCTTTGGCGTAAGGCTTTCTCTGCCTGTTTGTATTCACTGCGCGCTTCCGCTTCTTTAAGAGCCCGCTTTACAACGGGTCCCAGCCGGGACAACCTATCCTTTAAAACATAATCCGTAGCGCCCCGCTTCATGCATTCCACGGCAATATCTTCGCCTATTGTACCGGCGACTATGATTAATGGAATATCCGGGGCGCTTTTTTGCTGGGTCTCAATTGCAGACATACCGTCAAAAGAAGGAAGTGTATAGTCAACCAGTATAATATCTGGTTTTTTCTTTAGAGCTTTTTGAAAGGCTTTTTCTGTATCTACAACAGTCCATTCCACAATAAAATCTTCGCGCTCAAGTTCCATAACGTCCAATTTAGCGTCGTCAGGATTATCTTCGAGGATTAATAAGTTTAATCTTTTTTTATCCATGATCCGGATCCAGGTTTTTCAGTAAATATTTAACTCATCCCCTTCCCGCGCCACGGGTGTTCCTTCGGATCGGAGAAGGGATCCCCGCCCCATGAGGACTCTTCTGTGTATTGTAACGGTAAAAGCTTAAAGCGCCTAAAGTAAACTAAAGTTGAAAAATGAAAATATATTTTTCTACGCCGCATGCATTCAAAAATTATCAACAAAAAATTGTCGACGTCGCACACCTAAGCGCCAATATTTATTAGCCCTTTAAAAATAATAAATATTCGACACTATTTAGATTATCTTCAATAAAAATAAAAATTATATAAATGCAACAAAAACTGATGGAAAGTAATGGTGGGGAATTGGAGTGTTGGAGTAGTTGGAGTGATACGCCAAATTACCAAAATTTGTTCGCTACCGGATTTTGGGATTTTGAATTTAGATATTGTTATTTACCGTCCGCCTCAGGCGGAGGCGGGTTTGTAATTTGTAGTTTTAATTTATTGTATAGGAATTTCAATGTTTCTTGATTTTTTCGTTAATAAAGAAAATAACGAACCCCGCTTTGCTTATGGGCAGGCAAGGATTAATCCCGAAATTTCGCATAAGCT
>JAUXGF010000473.1 GCA_030622395.1 Calditrichaceae bacterium | reverse complement strand
GTAAAACTTAATTCGTAAGCGCTTAAAAATCAGTGTATATCCGTATAATCTGTGTAATCCGCGTTCTATTAAGAACCAGCGTTTTGTCAAATAAACATACTCTATAAAATCGCTGATAAATCGGGATCGCGCCACAGGCGTCCCCGTGGGAAAATGACATTTTGGGTGTTCTGCAACAGCCTGATGTTCGGGGCTATAAAATAAAAAAAGCCCTATCATATTGACAGGGCTTTTTAATTTAATTTTTTATGTTTTAATTAGCGGATGATTTCTTTTTCCTTTAAATAAGAAAGAATGATTTGTACGCTTTCTTCCAGATTCTTTTCACTTGTATCTATTACCAGTTCAGGATTTAAAGGTTCTTCATAGGGCGCGTCGATGCCCGTGAGTTCTTTTATCTCGCCGGCTCGGGCTTTTTTGTAAAGCCCTTTGGGGTCTCTTTGTTCGGCTACGTCTAAAGGGACTTTAGCATAAACTTCAATAAATTCCCCTTCTTTGAGCAGGGCGCGGGCAATGTCCCGGTCGGCGCGGTAAGGCGATATAAAAGCGGTCATTGCGAAAATACCGGCGTCGGCAAACAATTTTGACACCTCGCCGATGCGGCGGATATTTTCCTCGCGGTCTTGCGGGGAAAAACCCAAGTTTTTATTAAGCCCGTGCCGAATATTGTCCCCGTCTAAAACATAAGAAATATGACCGGCTTCAAATAGTTTTTCCTCTAAGGTATTAGCGAGGGTAGATTTACCCGAACCGGATAAGCCGGTAAACCAGATCACCACTCCCTTTTGCTTCAAAAGTCTTTCCCTGTCCGCTTTTGTAATCGCTCCATTATGCCAGGTAATATTAGTTGCTTTTTGTTCTGCCATTATATTATCTCCAAAAGTTGTTATTAAAGATTCTCAAGTTACATACCGCTCTATAAATGATTTACAAAAATGAATTGCGGTATAACTCTCAATACGAAATGAATAAACAACTATTCATTTCTGTTCGAGTATATAAGTTACATTACATTGATGAAAAATAACTGCCAATTTTGGGGAAATCCAAAAATTCCCAATTCCCAAGCCTGATAAACTGAAAAAAACAAATCTCATCCCGACGATTCGGGACCAATTCTTCATTTCTTCGTCAGTTTAAATTTTTATCCCGCCCCGACGGGGCTTCCCCTTTTTTTCGGGTTATTTTTTCTACAAACATTTCGTCCCGCTGGGACTAAAGAATTATCCGATTTAACTTTGGTGAAATATAGTTAGAATTATTTCCTCTTATCAGAGTTAAACGCCTAATTCCAAATTCCTACTTCTTACTTCCTACTTAACTGGCTCAATATTTTTACAATAGCGTTTTAACGACCTACAAACTTTGATAGTAGTCCATTAAAATTTTAACTACTTCCGGGCGGCTGAATTCCTTAGGCGGCATTTCGCCCTTTGATAACATGTCGCGCAGTTTTGTGCCGCTTATCAGAACGCGGTCTTCCTTGCCGTGCGGGCATGTTTTCATTGAAGCCATCTCGCCGCATTTGTGACACCAGAAAGTCCAGTCAATATTTAACGGTTGAATATGCAATTGACCCGAAGGAATCTCGTCGAAAATCTTTTGGGCGTCAAACGGTCCGTAATAACTGCCCACGCCGGCATGATCTCGTCCGATAATTAAATGAGTGCATCCGTAATTTTGTCTGAAAACTGCATGCAATAAAGCTTCTCTCGGTCCGCCGTAACGCATTTCCATTGGATAGACTTTCAACACAACGTTATTTTTCGGGTAGTAATTTTCTAATAAAACTTCATAACATTTCATACGGACATCAGCGGGGATGTCGCCGGGTTTAAGCTTCCCGACCAGTGGATGTATAAGAATCCCGTCGCTTACTTCCAATGCGATTTTAGTGACGTATTCATGAGATCTATGGATAGGATTTCTTGTTTGAAATGCGGCTATTCTTTTCCAGCCCTTCTCTGCAAAAATGGCTCGTGTTTCAGCGGGTCTGGCGTAATAATCACCGTATAATTCAGGGTAGGGACCTTCGCTAAATGCTTTTACGGGTCCGCCTAATAAAATATCATGCTGGGCGTAAACTTTTTCAACGCCGGGGTGGGCTTCATCTTTTGTAAGGAATACTTTTTCAGCTTCATGCTGTTTGTCATAAGTGTACTTCTCTTCTATCTTCATACTGCCCATCATTTCATCGCTTTCATCATCAACCAAAGCAACTTCATCGCCGACAGATAATGAATCAGCCTGATCTTTAGGAATGGACAGGGTGATGGGAATAGGCCACATAGTTCCGTCTGCCGTATGCATATTATCCACAACGCCAATATAATCTTCACGTTTCATAAATCCTTCAAGCGGACTAAACGCCCCAATAGCCATCATGATCAGATCGGAAGTTTCACGAGAGGTAAGCCGTACAACAGGAAGACCTTTTGCTTTTTCTATTGCCTCATTCAAGGCTTCGCCTTGTAATAGAAGCGGCTTCAACACACCGCCGTGCGGGGGAACGAGTTTCATAGTCATAAAATAACTCCTGTATTTTTAAGATATATTTAGATAAATCAACTACTGTTATTTAATTTTAAAATTAAATCAATCGTATAAACTCACATGGGCTTTCGCCCTCAACAAACAATGAAAGTAGCCACTCCCGCTCCTCAGGAGTCCCCTTGGGAAAGGGAT
>JAUXGF010000311.1 GCA_030622395.1 Calditrichaceae bacterium | reverse complement strand
TAAAAGCATTAGTTTCTTGGATTAGTTTCTTATCGATTTGCATTTGAATATCTTTTTTTTGTTTAATTGTTGAATTGTTTATTTGTTATTAGCAATGCGCATAGCGTTTATCGTACTTACACTTTGCCCTCTGCGATTTCTGCTACTACCATTGTACTGTAAACCCTTATACCCAGATTTATTTTATACCTTTAAAGGATTAGGCCCCAATTTCCGAACCTGATCCACCATTTCACGGACAACTGTAGCAAATTTGGGAAACTCTGCCGCGGATATAAATTCCTGGCGGATACGCTCCTTTTCAAATCCCAGCATTTTAACAACGGCTTCTAATTTTTTATATTGCTCGGCAGCCTTGCGCGCTCCGAAACTGTAATGACAGTCCTCGAAATGACATCCGGAAACCAGCACGCCGTCCGCGCCCATTTCAAAAGCCTTAAGCACAAAAGAAGGATTAACCCTGCCCATGCACATAGTGCGGATAATCCTCACATTTGGCGGATACTGCATACGGTTAATCCCCGCAGAATCCGCCGCCGGGTAACTGCACCAGTTACAGGCGAATACCACGATTTTTGGTTCAAATTTATTTTGTGACTTTTTTTTAGCCATTTCCTTCCTTTTCCTTTTTCGTAGAGCGTAAAGCGATTTTCGTATGTGCGCTCTCCGCTTCACGCTCTCCGCTCTACGTTTCCCGCTCTCCGCTTACACCATGCCCCCGGATCAGCCATCATCTTTGAAAGCATGCGGCAAATATGATCGTAATTATCATGTAATTCAGCATGATCATTTTTATTAATATATTTACATTTAAAAGCAAAATCTAACCATACTTCAGACTCGGCGGCTTCTGCATCCGAATCGCTTAGTTTAGTAACAAAATGAGCAGGATAGAGCCGCTTTCTCCATGCTTCAGCTATATTGCCGCAAACAGACCTTGATGATCTTCGAATTTGACCGGTAAGAGAATATTTCTCCTCAGAAGGCCATTTTTTTGATAGATCATAAACACGCATCGCAGATTCAAACGCCAATTGATAAACTTTCAACTCCTTATAATCCTTAACAAATTCCAACTTCTGATTTTTAATTTCACTCATCTTCCCGCTCTCCACTCTAATTTTACGCTCCACGCTCTACGCTCCACGCTCTACGCTTCACGCTCTCCGCTCCCCGCTCTCCGCTTCACGCTCCCCGCTCTTCCACCAAAAACGCCTTCAGCATAGACTCAATCTGCTCATCCTTAAAATGCCTGATATCAATCGCGCCTGTCGGGCAGAACGTGGCGCATGTTCCGCATCCTTTGCAAAGCGCTTCGTTAACATGGGCGATATTGGCTCCGTCTTTCATTTGCAGGGTAATAGCCTCGTATTCGCAGATTTCCACGCAGGTTCCGCAGCCGCGGCATAATTCTTCATAAATAGTGGAAGTAATAGGTTCCATCCATATTGTCGAACGCGCCAGCAGGGCGTCAACCTTAGCCGCCACAGCGTTAGCCTGGGAAATTGAATCCGAAATATCTTTCGGCCCTTGATTGCAGCCGCATATAAAAACTCCTTCGATATTAGTCTCTACCGGGCCGAATTTAGGATGTTTCTCTAAGAAAAATCCATCCATACCTTTTGGTATCTTTAGAATCTGTTGTATTTGTTCCATAGATTTTTCTAAAGGACGCAGTCCCACCGAAAGAACCAGTAAATCCGCCGGAATCTCTATATCCGTTTTTAGAATAGAATCTGTAATCTGCAAAGCCTGCAATTGATTTTTCCCGCTTAAACGCGGTTGATTTTCCATAGTAAATCGAATGAAGGTTACTCCTAATCCACGAGCTTGGCGGTACATGGTTTCAGCCTCGTGATGATACACGCGGATATCCCTGTTAAAAATAGTGACATGAATGCCCATTTTTCGCAAAGCAATAGCTTGTTTAATAGCTGCCTGGCAGCAATAACGCGAGCATTCCGGAAGTCCTTTCGGTCCGCGCGAGCCAACGCACTGCATGTAAGCGACATGTTTTACAGGCTTGTTATTAAACTTAAATTCGCCTGTTGACTGGAGCAGAGATTCCATTTCTATATTTGTGATGATATTTGGAAATTTCCTGTAACCAAACTCGCCGGCGTATGGTTGATAAGGTTCAAATCCAGTAGCCAGGACAATTGCGCCAACTTCTAAAGGTTCCGGAGATTTTTCACCGATTACGGAGCGTAAGCTTACCTGAAAATTACCCACATATCCGTTAATATCAGCGACAACAGTTTGTGTAAATATTTTTATTTTCTGGGGATTAATTCTATCTTTTTTTTGTTTGATTAATTCTTTTCCGGGTATCCAACTGGGATAGAGATAGTTTAGTTCATTTGCCCAGCCTCCCAGGTGTTTTTCCTTTTCAATAAGAAAAACCTGGTAATCCCGCTCCGCTAATTGAATAGCTGCTTCTATGCCGGCAACGCCTCCTCCAACAACCAGTACATTATGACCGATTTCCATTTCTTTTGGTTCGAGAGGTTCCAGCAGCCGCGCTTTTGCCGTTCCCATTCTGATTAAATCCTTAGCTTTATCTGTAGCTGATTGAGGATCGTTGTGATGCACCCATGAACATTGGTCGCGTATATTAACTATTTCCAACAGATAAGGATTTAATCCGATTTTGTGTAAAGTTTCTCTAAAGATTGGTTCATGGGTACGGGGCGTACATGCGGCGATGACAACGCGGTTTAATTTATTTTCTAAAACTTTTTCCTGAATCAAGTGTTGAGTGCTTTCGGCGCAGGCAAAAAGCAGGTCGTCCGTAAAAACAACGTCCGGCAAGGTTGACGCGTATACTTTAAGAAGTTCAACATCAAGCACCCCGGCAATATTAGAACCGCAGTGACAGACAAATATGCCGATCCTTAAAGGCCCTGAGAAATCATATTCCGGGATTTCTTCTTTTTCTTCCGGTAATTTATAAGGAGCTAAATATTGAGCGGCGCGTACAGCCGTGCCTGAGGCTTCTGCTATAGAGTCGGTTATGTCTTTAGGACCGGTAGAGCAGCCGCATAGAAATATACCTTCTCGTGTTGAAGTTAAAGGATCGCTGCAGTGATCCTCAGTCAGGAAAAATCCCCGTTTATCGGTTTTGATCCCAAGAATGTTAGCCAAATTAAGCGAGCCTTCAGCCGGAACCAGCGCTTCCGAAAGAACTACCAATTCCGTATTTATTTCTTCTGTTTTACCTGTATCAATGTTTTCGCTTAAAATGACCAGATCGCCGGTCTTTGGATCCTCAAAAACTCGCGACGGTTTACTGCGAATAAAATTGATTTTTCCTTCTTCAAAAGCGCGGTGATAAAACTGTTCGAAACCTTTTCCGAAAGCGCGGATATCTATATAAAAAATATCGATTATAACATCCGGATACATTTCACGAATCAATAAAGAACTTTTTAAGGCATTCATACAACAGATGCGGCTGCAATAGGGGATATCTCTTCTAATACAGCGGGAACCTACGCACTGGATAAAAGAAATACGCTTAGGCGGCTTTTGATCTGTAAAACGCAGCAGTTCCCCCATAGAAGGACCGCTTGAGCTGAGCAGGCGTTCCAGCTCGATACTATTAACCACATTCTGGAAGCGTGTATAACCATACTCGCTTGCTTCACGCGGATCAAAGTAATCTATACCGGTGGCGACAATAACGGCGCCTATATCCAATTCAACAATCTCATCGGTCATATCAAAATCGACACAGTTTTTTTGGCATACTTCCACACACTTTCCACAGGCGATAGGATTAGTCCCTAAACAGTCGGAATCGTTTCGGATATATGCCGCGGGCACAGCCTGGGCAAATGGAGAATATATTGCGTGCCTGGAACCCAGGCCTTCGTCAAATTCATTGGGCACGATTACAGGACAAGCATCGGCGCAGTCGCCGCAGGCAGTGCATTCATTTTCATTAACATAGCGCGTTTTACGTAAAATCTTTACATGAAAATCGCCCGCTTTTCCCGTAACTTCCAGCACTTCAGAATTGGTGAATAATTGAATATGACGATGTCGTCCGACATCCATCATCTTCGGCCCGAGAATTCATATAGCGCAGTCCATACTGGGGAAAGTCTTATCCAATTTAGCCATTGTTCCGCCGATGCTGGGCTTCTTTTCCACCAGATAGACCTGAAACTGCGCTTCAGCCAGATCGAGCGCCGCCTGAATTCCAGCAATACCGCTGCCGATAACAAGCGCGCCTTTTTTGGAATTTGACTTGGAAGGCATATTTGCTTCCTTTAAATGGTTTTATATTTTTGAATTAAGTATATGGTAAACGTATAATTAAGAATATGGAATTAATGGATTAATAGATTGATGGAATAATGGAAGAATGGAATATTGGAATGAGGGAATGTCTGTATTATTAACATAACAAAACCATTAAACCATTCAGCCATTTAACCATTCAATAATTCAT
>JAUXGF010000313.1 GCA_030622395.1 Calditrichaceae bacterium | reverse complement strand
AATTGCCCTAAGTCTATGTTTTTATTGATTTGGTATTTTATGTTGTATTTCCTGCAAATTTAAGTCATTTTGGCTTGCTTATCTCCCCTATCCAAATCTCTCTTAAATTTGACCTGTAACGGATGATTATTTAAATTCGGTTAAAGATTAAAATTGGAGGTTTTTAAATATGGATAATGATTCAATTGTTGTTGAATATTTGAAAATTTATTTTAGCAGTCATCCTGAACATGTACCTGAGGATACCGATAAAGCTTTTGAAATGTTTCAGAAGTTACACAAGAAATATAAAAAAAAGTTTATCACCGACTTTAAACAAAAAAGCGAAAAATTTGTCGATCGTTTTTTCGATGATAAGGATAAAAAATATTATTAATTAAAATTTCTTAAGTCTTTTTAGGGAAGGTTTATTTGTAGTAGTCGTTATAATTTTCCTATAATATCTTATTTTATTAAAGAATATTTGTATTTTGATTTAAAAATAGCGCATCTCTAACAGGACACACTTTAACCATTTTTATTATTTCCGTGGTCAACCGTGAAAGAGAATTTATCATCCCAATTTCTCAGGGGTTTGGAATAATGACAAATTAAATGACAGCGTTGCAAATGAATAAAATAGATAAATATCAGTCCGACTTTAATAAATCAAGGATTTTTATCCAAATGTTATTATAAAAGCGCCGAAAATAATACATATTGTACCTGATATTGTTTTGAAATAATTCTTTTCTTTAAAATAAATAAATCCTATTAAGCTGCTTATTAAAACCCCGGCGCGTTTAAATGATATAACATAAGTAACATAAGAAAACTTAATAGCCGTTAATTGGCAAAGCGCAAGTAAAGCGCTTACTAACCCCAAAATAATAAAAAACAAAAATATTTTATTGCCTTTCCCCTGCCCTGCTTTTGGTTGTTTTTTTACTCTTTTTGCTAAAATAAAAAAAGCTAATCCTAAAATTAAATGAATAGCCACTCCATAAATTTCAGGTGAACTGGCTTTTACGGCAATTTTTTCCACGCTGGCGGAAATGCTCCACAAAAAGGCGACAATAATAACATATCTTATCCCCTTCTCTTTTATGTTAATAAATCGATGAAGAAAACTATCTTCTTTGTTTTTTATATTTTCCGGAATTTGCAGTACAAAACCTCCGATAACGATGAGTATAATACCGGAAAATTTCATATAGGTTATGTTTTCATTTAAAATTAAAGATCCGCTGATAGTTAAAAAAAGGGGGGTTAAGCCAACAAAAGGCATCACTAATGAAACAGGAGAAATCTCGATAGCTTTAGCAAGAAGATAGAATGATACAACATTAATGACAAAACTAATAAAGAGCACTATAAGAAAATTAGAAAGATCTATTCTGAATTCTACAAAGAATAAAAATGGTAATAAAAGCGCGCCTGCTATTAAAAACAAATATTGAAGAATTTGGAAGGAATGTAATGATTTCGATAATATTTTAATAAAAACTGTTTGTAACCCAAAAAAAACACCTGTTAAAATTGAAAGAATAACCCAATTGATAGTAATCATTAAAAATATGTCTTAAATTATTCATTAATCTTTTGGTATTCCTTTTTATCAAAAGGTTTTCCCTTGACTTTTTCATATAATTCTTCACGATAGATTTCAATACTTTTGGGAGCTTCAATTCCAAGTTTTACCTGGCTGCCATCTATACCAACAACAATTACTTTCACATCATCACCAATAGTAATTGATTCCCCCAGCCTTCTTGTCAAAACAAGCATGGTAAATTCCTATCTAATTTTGTTAACATTCCATTCGGGTTTACGTTTTTCAATAAAGGCGGTAATTCCTTCGATAAAATCATTTGTCCGGCGGAATTGTGCATTTATTTGTGACACTTTTTTAATTTCATTTTCGATATCGGCGAATGTAAAATCAGATAATAGATTTTTTGAAGCAGCCATAGCCATAGTGGAATTCGCCTGTAAGTTATCGGTAATTTCTTCAAGCGCGTCATCTAAATTGCCGTTTTTAACAACCTTATTGATTAGTCCGATTTTATAAGCCTCTTCAGCGGAAATAATCTTGCCTGTCAGCAGCAGTTCCCTCGCCTTCCGTTCGCCAATCTGTCTTATAAGAAAAACAGAAACCATAGCGGCTATAAAACCGATCTTTACTTCAGGATAACCAAAGCGAGCTTCCGGAACAGCTAAAATATAATCACATACGCTTGCTAACCCGCAGCCTCCAGCGATCGCCGCTCCCTGTACAACTGCAATAACCGGCTTTGGATGCCGGTAAATCAACAGAAACAATTCGCCTAATGATAAAGAATCTTGTAAATTTTCTTCTTTACTGTAGTTTTTTAATTCCTTCAAATATTCTAAATCAGCGCCGCTGCAAAAGGCTTTACCTTCGCCTCTTAAAGTTATGGTTTTAATTTCATCTGTTTTTTCTGCCTTTTTGAACGCATCCTTCAGTTCAGCAACTAAACGATTATTTAAGGCATTGCGTTTTTCAGGTCTGTTAAGAGTTATATTCAGATTAAATTTATCTATATTTATTAATAGATTGTCATAATGACTATCCATCATGTTTGCAGTACTCCGGGATTAAAAGTCTCAATTTCAGGGTTTTGACTGACAGCTTCGAGGGCAACAATTAAACGCTGGCGTGTTTCTTCCGGCAAAATAATCTCATCGATCCAGAGTCGGGCGGCTCCATACCTGGGATCTGTCTGTTCTGTATAAGTAGCTTTTATAGATTCATACAACTCATTCTTTTCTTCATCAGTGGGTTTTTTGCCCTTACGTTCTAATTGTTTAATTTTTATATCCAAAAGCGTATTAGCAGCCTGAGCGCCGCCCATAACCGCATATCTGGAAGAAGGCCAAGAATAAATAAAATTAGGCGAGTATGCTTTGCCGCACATGGCATAATTACCCGCTCCAAACGTCCCGCCGATTACAAGAGAAATTTTAGGCACTACGGAATTGGAAACTACATTTACCAGCTTTGCGCCAGCTTTGATAATCCCCTTCTGCTCTGCATCTCTGCCAACCATAAATCCATTAACATCATGAATGAAAAACAAAGGGATATAATTTTGATTGCAATCCATAATAAAGCGCGCTGACTTCTCGGCACTTTCAGTATAAATAACCCCGCCAAATTGCGGCTGCTGCCCTTTCCTCATAATATGTTTTTTTTGATTAGCAATAATGCCGACCGGATACCCCCCTATATGCGCGTACCCGCAGATAAGAGTTTTGCCATAATCCTTTTTATATTCAACAAATTCAGCGTCGTCAATGATCCGGGCTATAATCTCACGAGTTTCATACGTTTTTGTCTGATCAAAGGGCATAAGTTTATGCAGATCTTTTTCGGAATATCTCGCCGGGAGGCTTTCTATTTTTCTTATTTTAGACTCTTTAAAATATCCTATCTGTTTAACTAATTTACGGATATGTTTTATTGCGGATGGATCGTCTTTTTCCTTAAAATCAATTGTTCCGCTAATCGCAGAATGCATTTCCGCGCCGCCCAATTCTTCGGCTGAAATAACCTGCCCAATTGCGGCTTTAACTAACGCGGGACCGGCTAAAAACAATCCGCTCCCTTCTGTCATTAATATTTTGTCGGTCATTACCGGTAAATAAGCGCCGCCTGCCACGCACATTCCCATAATTGCCGTAATTTGCGGGATTCGTTTTGAGGTCATTCGGGCATTCAAATAAAACACCCTGCCGAAATCATCCTGATCCGGAAAAACGTCTTCCTGAAGCGGCAGAAAAATGCCCGCAGAATCCACTAAATATATGGTGGTTAAATGATTTTCATAAGCTATAGTTTGAGCTCGTATAACTTTTTTAGCTGTTATTGGAAAAAAGGAACCTGCTTTAACTGTGGCGTCGTTAGCAATGATCATACACAGGCGTCCTTCAACGCGGCCAAGCCCCGTAATTGTTCCAGCGCATGGCGCCCCGCCCCATTCTTCATACATTTGATAAGCCGCAAATTGGCTGAGTTCATAAAAAGGCGTGTTCTTATCTATTAATAATTTTATCCGTTCACGCGCAGTTAAGCGGTTTTTAGAATGTTGTCTTTCAGTATTCTTTAGACCCCCGCCAAGATTTATTTGAGCGCGTTGCTTGTTAATAAGTTCAATCTCTTCCCGCCATAGCTTTTCATTTTGTAATGATTGCGGAGAATTAAGATCAGTTTTACTTATAATGCGGTCATCGCTGCTGTTTTCTGGCAATGCTAACTTACCTCCTTAAATACGCATTTTAACCTGGATATATTGAAAGATGTTTCAACAGAATGAGGCAATCCATTTATAAATTACCTGAGTTAGTCCCGTTAAAACATAATGATAATTATCAGATATGTCAAGCGTTTACACTTAGATCATACAATACCTTAGATATTTATGGAAAATATTTTT
>JAUXGF010000081.1 GCA_030622395.1 Calditrichaceae bacterium | reverse complement strand
TGTGTATAAATTTTTATATTCAATCTTCATTTTTTATAAATTTAATTATAAATGTCCCATATAGTTAAATTAAATAATCCCCCCTAAATTTGCAACTGAGCCCACAATTTCCCCACCCATAAGTGATGTCTATTGCATTCTTCTAAAAATATACATTGATATATATTTTTTGTAATGTTATATTATCATGCTTAATAATACTGAATGTAATTTAAAATATTTGACACATAAATAGTATGGTTGCTAAATTGGATATTCAACCGGTAAATCTAAAATTCAAAAAGGAAAGGAGCTGATAAAATGCAAAGTAAAGATTATATAAATATTGAAGATTCTTACGGAGCGCATAATTACCTTCCATTGGACGTAGTTATATCCAAGGCTGACGGCGTTTGGGTAGAAGACGTTGACGGTAAAAAATATATGGATTTTCTAAGCGCCTATTCAGCGGTTAACCAGGGACATTGCCACCCGCGCATTTATAAAGCTATGGCGGAACAGGCAAAAAAATTAACTTTAACCTCGCGCGCTTTTCGCAATGATCAATTGGGAAATTTTTGTAAGCAAGTAACCGAACTTTGTGAAATGGATATGATGCTGCCGATGAACTCCGGCGCTGAAGCGGTGGAAACAGCCATTAAAACCGCCCGTAAATGGGGTTATAAAATTAAAGGCGTACCCAAGGACAAAGCCGAAATAATTGTTTGCAGTAATAATTTTCATGGACGTACCACAACTATCGTTGGGTTTGCAACGGAAGATCAGTACCGCGATGGATTTGGCCCGTTTGCGCCCGGCTTTGTAATAATTCCTTACGGCGATTACGATGCGCTAAAGGCAGCCGTTAATGAAAACACCGTGGCTTTTATGGTTGAACCAATCCAGGGCGAAGGGGGAATCATCATTCCGTCAAAAGGATATTTACAAAAAGCAAGAAAGCTTTGTACGGATAATAACGTCCTTTTAATTGCCGATGAAATTCAATCGGGCTTGGGACGTACCGGAAAATTGTTCGCTTATCAACATGAAGAAAATGCCAAGCCGGATATGCTCATAATCGGGAAAGCGCTTTCAGGCGGATTTTACCCTGTATCCGCTGTGGTCAGCAGTAAAGAAGTGTTGGGCGTATTTAATCCGGGCGATCACGGAAGCACTTTTGGCGGAAATCCCTTAGCCTGCGCCATCGCCAGTGAATCGTTAAATGTGATTGTTGAAGAAAAACTACCGCAGCGGTCGGCAGAATTAGGCGCATATATGATGGAATTATTACATACGATTAACAGCAAACATGTAAAGGAATACCGCGGTATAGGATTGTTTATCGGTATTGAATTAAAACCGGAAGCGGGAGGAGCGCGGCGTTTTTGTGAAGCTCTACAAGGGGACGGACTTTTATGTAAAGAGACCCATGAGCATGTTATCCGTCTGGCACCGCCCTTGATTATTTCAAGGAAAGATATTGATTGGGCATTTAGCCGGATTAAGAAAGTTTTGGAAACATTGTAATTTAATTCTTGCCCCGATTTTTAAATAGATCGGGGATTTTTATTTTTAACGTATGATAAGAAAAACTCATCCCCTATTTTGCATAAACGAGTATATCAAATTCTTAAAAATCCGAAAGGTTATAAACCATTTTAGTTTGATTATATTTATTCTATCAAAATTTTTAATCCTTTTTCTCCCTCGCTTTTAGCGATAATGACCGAACCGCAGCTATCGCTCCAAACGTTAACCGATGTGCGCATCATATCTAATATACGATCTACAGGTAGGATAAGCGCCACCAAGTGTAAAGGCAAGCCAACGGCTTGTAGAATAATAGTCATCATAACCAAACCAGCCATGGGGATACCCGCCGCTCCAATGCTGGCTAATAGAGCGGTTAACACAACAATAAACTGCTTCACTAAACTCAGTTCATAACCAGCAACTTGAGCAATGAACACAACAGCCACGCATTCATAAAGCGCAGTGCCATCCATATTAATCGTCGCGCCGAGCGGTAAGACAAAGCTGCTTACCTTATTAGATGCGCCGGCGTTATTTTCCACACAATCAATAGTTAAAGGAAGTGTGGCGGATGAAGAGGAAGTTGAAAAGGCTGTTAATAAAGCCGCGGACATGGCTTTTATATGAGCGACAGGATTAATTCCGGCTATAAAATACAATAGCAAAGGCAAAGTTAAAAAAGCATGAATTGATAACGCCCCGATTACAGTTAACATATAATTTGCCAGGGGTATGAATACATCAATGCCTGTTTGAGCGACAATTTTGGCGATCAGGGCGAAAACGCCGACAGGCGTAAATAATATAATAAAATGAGTCAGGCGCATCATAACTTCAAACACGCCCTGGAAAAGATCCGTTAGTTGTTTTTTATAAGGCTGCGGAGTGCGGGTAATAAAAAACCCAAAAAGCAGGGAAAAGAAAATAGTAGGTAAAATTTGTCCGTTTACCATTGCCGCAAGTGGATTGGTAGGGATTATACTTAAAAGTGTATCGCCTAATTTTTCAACATTGGCTTCAATACCTTCCGGGATTTTTTCAAGTCCTAATTGAGCTCCAATACCCGGTTGAATTAAATTAACCAAAATCAAACCGGTTAAAATAGCCAGCAGGCTGGTAGTAATGTAATATCCGAATGTTTTTAAACTCATTCTGCCAAAGTTTTCCGCGCTGCCAATGCCGGTAACGCCGGATATTATAGATGAGACAATCAAAGGAACAATTATCATGCGCAGGCCGCGTAAGAAAATATCACCCAAAATGGAAATTTTCTCAATAACAAAATTATCAAATCCCATCATTCTGGATAAAAAGGCAAATATAATTCCTAATAATAAAGCTATAAAAATCTGCCAATGTAATTTTAATTTCATATCATACTCTCATCATATTTTAATACTATTTTTAATACTATAATTTTGACAGCTAAAATATAGAGAATTCAGTTCAAACGATCAAACATTGCCTGAATTAGTTTTGTAATTTTGTATTTATAGCTTTAAAAATGATTGGAGAAATAGCGGGATTGAAAATTCAGTATGAAAAATTAAAACATTTACAGATTATATAAATAAAATGGCGGGATTTAATGAATATTGTTCCCGTTAAAATCAGGCTTTGGATACTCTTGATTTTCAAACGAACGTAAATATTCCAATGCATCGATAGGATTGTATGTACTGCGGGGTCCAAAAGGGAAAAATTGAACCCCTACGCTATAACGGTTTTTAAACTCGATTTCTTTATTCCAGCGAATCTGTCCTTTAAGCCGCAAACATTTGCCGTCAGGAAAATTAAGCTTCATATAGACAGCGTCGCCGTAGCTTAACACATCTTCTATAATAAAAGAAACGCCGCTTTTTGAAAGATCAATAATATCTACAGGTTTAGATAAATGATTAAAAATACCCGATACGCCGAGTCTTCTAAATTGAATATTTACGCCCCTAATTTGATTGCGTATTAAAGTGCGTCTATCTTTATCCTTATCATTCTTCATTAGAAGGATCTCTAATATTTTATAGAAAAAGTCAGGTTTATTAAGTTAAGCAGCTATAAAAAATTAGCTTAAACTTTTTTAAAAGTATGTGAGTTTGGTCACACCACGTTTTTTGTGGAAGAATATAATTTTCTTAAACTTAAAAAGCAAAAAATAATTAAAATAACTTGAATACCCACTCATTGATGAGAAAGAACTCGCTACAGATATTAGCAGAACATCACTCCGTATTAAAAAGCGTCCAGGCTGGTAGAGATGTAACAAGTTTTCACCAATAATATCTTATGTCATAAAAAAAACTTAAACGGTAAAATAAACTTCCTGGATTTGGGAGCGTTAAATATTTTAATAATATCTTTAGTATTAGAATATACTTATAGAGATATAAACAGAATTTATAATTATTTAACGGAGGTATTTATGGACAAAATTATCCGACAAACAGCCGCAAAATCAAGTTCAAATTTGAAATCTCTTTTACACGAAACAAATATTAACTTCAGGTTAAAAAACGATATTATCCACAATTTAAATTTAAAAATTTCTCAAACGACGGGAAGGGGAGGCAAAGAACACGGTTTCTCCGGAAGTTTACATTCATGGAATAGAAAGGGCCGCTGGTAAAAAGAGGCTTTATTGTATAAAAAAAGCCTTCTGCAAAAGCAGAAGGCTTTTTATTTTTAAAAACTGTTTTATTTCAGAAGAATAAATTTCTTAGTAATCGTTTGTTTTTCTGCAGCCACTTTATATATATACATTCCTGAAGCGTACTGTGCCGCATTCCATTTAATTTTATGTGTTCCCGCATTAACGCTGCCATTAAGAAGCGTTGTAATAAGCCTGCCGTTTACATCATAAACTGTAATTTGAACTTTTGTTTTTTGCGAAACTCCAAATTCTATTGTGGTTTCCGGGTTAAATGGATTTGGATAATTCGGTTTTACATAAAATTGTTTTGGAATAAATTGTTTCGTGTTAATGCCTGTATTAATCTTATAAACAATTTCTAAATAAAAATAGGTTGAATCATTTGATACTGTGATAACAGTATCCTGCGGAGTTACGGTATAATTGTCTCCAAAATATGGGGCATGAATTTGCCAATTTCCGTCGCACACCCTAAAACAATAAGTCGTATCCGGATTTGCTTCCGTATAAGTTTCATATATATTTGGATATTCACCTTCCGTATTAATACCCCACCACTGATATTGTTCATAATAATTATCCGGGGCGCCTTTTAGTTTGATTATCATATCAGCATGGGTATAATTAATTTCAAAGTTTATCATATCAATCGTATCGCTGTGAACGATTACATTTTCGCGGCGCACCGGTTTTGCCAGAAAATTCCCGTCCCAATTGTCGAATTGAACTCCGAAAGTATCATTAGGCACATGTATTTGGAAAGTTAATGAATCCGGATCAATGCCGCTGTAATATTGTGAACTCCCGTCTATTGTATAAGCTCTAATCTGCGATTCATCGGTATTAAGCGCGGTTGAATCGCCCGACGTATATATCAATTTTCCTTTAATCATACCGGCTGGCGGAACTAAATTAAAGCACACTGTGTCGCCCGGCTGTGCCTGTCTTTCATTGCCGCCTTCAACGATATACCCTTCAGGAAGAAGCGATTGCCCATGATCGTCCTCAGTTTGAAGGCTTACCCAATATGGCGCGCCGCTTCTCACTCTTAAAGAGGCGAATCCACTTGTATCGCTGTCTGTCCAGGTGTATCCCATACTATCATTGCTTGCCCTTACGGTAAATTCCTTCTGGGGAGGCAGGCTGTCCTTAAGGACCTGTACATAAATAGAAGTGTCTGTCGCTAATACATGAAAATCTTTCCGAACGCTATCCCCTATACTTAGAAAGAAAGTATAGATTGGATCGTACCAGGTATTTGGAACTAAGTAATCCGGTATCAGATATTGACCCCATATATTCAGACGGAATTCAACGTTGGTAGTATCATTCCCAAAAACAGGATAGGCGGTAAAATGCCCGTCCTCGAATACAAAATCCGATTCTATATCTTCATCAAGATTACGAATGCTTCCATAATCATTAATAACCACAACGCTTAAACTTTCATCTAATATATCGCCGTAAACATAAGTTTTAGGCAGATTTAATTCAAAATCATAAGGGCCGTTTGCGCCATTTACCACAGATACGTTTTCATATTCGCAGGGATTCGCAACATATCCGGTTATTTGAGTTGGAAAAAATATTTCTATATCCCATTCTTCATTTATTGCAGAATCGGGTAAATTGATTATGTATTGCCCGTTTTCATCGGTTAAACCACTCCACATACCCGTCTCTTGGTTTTCAGTTCCCGCCCCAATCATAATATTTGCCAGAGATTGATCCGGCGCGGCAACATCCTCTTTTGTCAGCGTTCCGGTAAACCAAACATTAACCGTAGCCGGCGCAAAAATAGTTAAAGCGGCAGTTTTTTCGCTGCTATCGTTTAAATCAGCAGCATGTAATAAGTAATGACCCGGCGCAAATCCAAAAACGCCTAAAGTTGAATAAATAATTCCGTCTTCAATTGAACTGGAGTCGGCGGGAGAGCCGTCGCTGCTGGTTTGTCCGTCTGTTTGTTCAAATTCAATAAGCAAGATATCCTGAGCGGTAATAGTTTTACTGCCGTCAACATCCAGATAAATTTGAAATTCAGCCGAACCGCCATAAACAGATACATCATATTCCCAGGCGAAGAAATCGCCTTGAGTCATTGTATCTGCCTCTGCATGGTTTACCCATGTTTTCAGATAGGTTGTGGCATGGCTAAAGCCTGCAATAGTTAGCACTAAAATAATTGTCCTTAGATAATGCTTCATCTTAATTCTCCTTGTTTGAATTACACTTTATTTAGTTGATAAATAGATCTTAAATTAATTAAAAACATTTCCAAAAAAGTTACCGCTGTCCACCGCCTTTGGAATCGGCAAACCAGTTTTTCTAATAAAATAATATAATCGGCAGTATTTCAATTTTATTAATTATTTTTTAGTGATATCTAAAATTTTATGAGCTTATATGAAAGGACAAGAATGCCATAAAGACACCACCCGATTAATCGGGATGCAAGCAAAGACACTAAGAAACTATTAATTTTTAAATACTTATTATAGACTTATAGCCTTTTTCAAAAGGGATCCCTTGTGGGAGTGGCTACTTTCATTGTTTGTTAAGGGCGGAAGCTCATGACGGTTTATATGAAATCAAAATCAAATAATTGTCAGTTGCCAATTGATAATTGACAAATAAGATTTACCAACCCCCGGCTATTCAGGATGAAGACGCCTACAGATTAAAATTTGGCAAAAATATATGGATTGATTATTTATAAAAATAAAGAACTAAAATTAATTGTCGATGTTATAATCAGATTACTACTTATACTATTTTATTAATTAGCCGGGTGGAATTTTTATTCATGCGCTTAGCAGATTGTTATTGCTGGTTTTATTGTTAATTAGTGTCTGGACGAAAACTAACCCAAACTGTCATTTTCCCACGGGGACGCCTTGCGGCGCGAGCGGAGCGAGAAATCTATTGCCTCTAAATATCAAGGGTTTACAGATTTCTTCCCAATTTATCGGGATCGAAATGACAAAAATATATATTTTCGTTCAGGCACTAATTAGATATTTAACATTCAATTCAAGGACAACTTTCTAAGTAAAAAAATGTTAATTTTTATTTAATTACTTATTACAGAAAAATAAAATTGTGTCGATTACTTTCTAAAAAACAGAAAGAAATATGCAGACAAAAATAATTTTTATATCTGATAAATTTGAGCGTTTTCAAAGTCTTTTACGACAAAAAAGCTTTTCTGAATATAACATTGATTTGATGAATCATGCCGAAGCAAATCGGAAATGTATATTCCAAACATTTTATAATCTATTCATTGTCGATTTGATCGAGCCCTGGCTGGCTCTCCCTCCATGGATTCGTGAACAGGGACAGCATCAATATTTTTTCCAATTCATATTTATTTCCGACGCTCCTTTAAATGCTGAATTAGTTAATCTTTTACAACATCGAATTTTTAAAGTTATCAACCGCCGCTCTTCTATAGAATCTCTGCCCGAAGTTATTCAAAAAGCGCATAGCTATTCAGATAAGCGTCTTTATAAACATGAAAAAGCATATCAAAATAAAAATAGCTATATAAGCGGGTTATCAGGCAGACATCCGTCTATAGAAAGAATTAATGAATTTATTGGAATTGTCAGCAAAGCGCGTTACGCTCCTTGTTTAATTCGCGGTGAATCCGGAACAGGGAAAAATTACTGTGCACGGCTTATCCATCGGGCTAACGATCTTAGGGATGATTTGTTTTTTGTAAAAAATTGTGAAAACGCTACTACAAACGAACTAATCGGAGATTTATTCGGCGTTGGACAAGAAAATGATTTATACGGATATAAACGAAAAAGTTTATTAGAACAATATTCCGGCGGGACGTTGGTTTTAAAAAATATTGAAAAATTACCGCTGGATGTTCAAAGCAAACTTTTACTATATCTTGAAAATCGTACTTTTAAACCGTTTGGCGCTAAAAATATTGTGGAAGCCAATATACGTCTTATTGGCGCTACACAGCATAACTTAGAATGGTTTGTAAAACGTCAAAGCTTTAATCCCGGTTTGTTTTATCATCTAAATGCTTTTGAAATATATTTATATCCGCTTCGGGAACGCGGCGAAGATATAAATTTATTGTCGCTCTATTATTTGCAGTATTATAATAATCAATATGGGAAAGGGGTTAAATCTATATCTTCAGGCGCCCAACAGTTGTTAAAAGAGTACAAATGGCCCGGTAATATTAAGGAATTAAAAAATGTTTTTGAACGCGCTGTTCTTGTCTGTAATTCTGATCAGATCACTATATATGAACTGCCGGCAAGTATAAGGATCGGAAAAACAAAAACTCAGGAAGAGGAATATATCGGAAATTGTACTATTAGAGAAATAGAAAGAATTCACATAAAACGTGTTTTACTTAAAACAAAGGGGAATAAATCCAAAGCCGCACAAATACTAGATATTTCCCGCACTACATTGCGTGAAAAAATGCGCCAATATGCAATCAATAATTAACCGTAATAACGAGACTTTTAATAATTTTTGGTGAAAAAGAAAAGACCTCAAAGGTTTTCTAAAACCTTTGAGGTCTTTAAAGAATAGAATGCCTGCAATAGAAACAGGAATGTAACCATCTAACCATTCAGCCAGTTAGCCATCACTCCATTTCTTCCATCAATTCATCAATTCAATAATTCATTAATTCAATTCTTCACCCGGTCTGAATTGTTACTGGCTCAGTTGCAAATTTAGGGGGGGGCAACTTTAATACCTCCTGAATTTACTAATTTAATTGTTTTTCTATTCCATC
>JAUXGF010000144.1 GCA_030622395.1 Calditrichaceae bacterium | reverse complement strand
ATTTATTTCGGTATATTTAAAATATGAATTGCGGGAAATTTATTTTACTTATATCAACAGTATTCTTTTTTAGCGCTGCGGTATACGGTTCTTTTGAGGCTAAAGGGCACGGCGCGGTTTTTACCGGCTCCGGCTCATGCGGGGCAGCTTCTTCAAATATAGACTTTGCCGTCTTTTTAAATCCGGCGAAAATCTATTATGACAGTCAACCCCAAATAAATTTATTTTACCGCAATTTTTACGGAATAAAGAATCTCGATCAAATTTCACTCGGTTCATGTTTTAAGCTTTTCAAAATTCCTTTTGGCTCCGGAGTCAGCCGCTATGGCAGCAAGCTTTACTCGGAAACAGAACTTCGTCTTGGGTCTGCCTGCCAATTATTCGATTTCATAACTTTAGGATTAAGCGTTAATTGGTACGCGCTTGAAATTAAGAATTACGGCGGCGCCCAAAGTTGGGGTTTTGATCTGGCTGGTCTGTATAAAATAAACTCTCGTTTTGCGGCTGGATTTGTTGTTTCCAATCTTAATGAACCGGAAATAGGCGCAACCAAAGATAAAATTCCCCTCAATTTTACTTTAGCCCTTTCTTATCAACCTTTAGCGGAAATAGAAATTAATATGGATTTAGTTAAAGATAATAAGTTTGATTTCGATTACCGTTTCGGCATACATTATCATATATTTCAATGGGTTACAATTATGACCGGTTACAGGGAATTAGTAAATAGTTTTGCCGCGGGATTTAATTTAAAGAAAAACAAACTTAGTCTGGCTTATTCGATAGAATATCATCCGGATTTGGGCGGCAGTAATTCACTTGGTTTTGGATATGAAATTTAAAACAATATTTTGGATTTTATTATTTGTTCCGTTATACCTGGTTGGGCAGAATCAATACGATAAAGAGTTGTCCAAAAACAGAGCCATGCTCAAGCGTCTCAAAGCGGAGATAGAAAGCATTAAAGAGCAAATTGTAAAATCCAGAATAGAAGAATCATCAATAACGCAGCAAATTTCTTTAATTGATAAAGAAGTGGCGCTCATTTCACGATCAAAGGGGCTTTTAAAACGTCAAAGCAAAATTATTGAAAATAAAATAAGCGCCGCTAATAAGCAGCTTAAAGAAACCCGAAAGCGCTGTGATCAATTAAAAAAACTTCACCAAAAGCGTTTAACTTATGCTTATAAATATGGACGCGTCCGCAGTCTTGAACTTATTTTAACTTCAGAATCTCTTAACCAGGCGCTGATCCGTTACCATTATTTAAAACTGATCGCCGAGCACGACGAACGCAATATCCAATCAATTAAAAAGAAAAAAGAGGAAATTGAGCAAATTCAAACTCAACTGGCAAACGACCTGTCTTTGAAAAAAACCAATCTTAAAGAAAAGCAAAAAGAAGAAAGCAGCTACCTGATACGCAAATCAAAAAAATCCGCTTTACTTAAAAAATTACAATGGAATAAATCACTGTACAAAAAGCGACTGGCGCTTAAAGAACAGGAAAAAGAAAAAATAAACGGATTCATTCTGGCTTTTGAACGAAAACGCAAATCAAAAAAATCCGGCGGTGAAAAAGAAGTGTATATAGATTTTGATGATTTTAGTAAAGCAAAAGGCAAATTACCGTGGCCGGTTAAAGGCAAATTGCTTACAAAATACGGCAAGTATCGCGATCCCCGTTTGAAAACATATATAAAAAATACCTGTATAGAAATTCAAAGTTCGTTGGGTACGCCCGTTAAAAGCGTCTTTACCGGAGTTGTCCGCATGATAACATATCTTCCGGGTTACGGCAATACTATTATCATCGATCACGGCAAAGGTTATTATACGGTCTATTCGCATCTTGATGAAATTTACGTAGAAAAAGATGATTTCATTAAAACAGGTCAGGTATTGGCTGCTGTGGGCGATTCCGGTTCTCTTTCGGGATCGAAGCTGCATTTTGAAATTTACGGCGGACAAAAAACATACAATCCGGAAAAATGGCTGAGATAGTAAAACCGCAGATGGGTGGTGAACAGTGTTTTTATATGCTGCCGGGCGGGGAAGGGATACAAGTTAAAAGTGAGCTAAAGTGAGCTAAAGTGAGCTAAAGTGACTAAAGTTCTTTTTAAATCTATGTTTATTCTCAAAAGATGTTTTTCACTATCAGCTAATTTTGCATTATATATTGTTTTCCACTAAATTTGCGCAAATATATTTTCAACCGTACAGCTCTTTAAAAATTGTAAAGTCATATTAATTGGAAATTGTAATATGAAAATTTTAATCGGCGTAACCTCTTCAATCGCAGCTTACCGCATTCCAAATTTAGTTTCAACATTAAAGAAACAGGATCATGAAATTAAAGTTGTTATAAGCGAAAAGGCGCATGCATTTGTCGCTCCGCAGGCGTTAGCGGTAATGAGCGGAAATCCATGTTATACGGACGGCAATGAGTGGGAAAACACTAATCGGGTTTTGCATATTGAGCTGGCTAAATGGTGCGACGTCTTTTTAATCGCCCCTTTATCAGCTAATACGCTGGCAAAAATAACCAATGGTATTTGTGACAATCTGCTTACTTCAACTGTTCGGGCTTTGGGCGGCAAGCCGCTTATTTTAGCGCCGGCAATGAATACACAAATGTGGGATAATCCGATCACCTCAAATCAATTAAAGCAAATAGAAAAATTTTATAATGTTACTGTAATCCAGCCGGTTGCCAAACGTTTAGCGGACGGCGATGAAGGAATCGGAGGCTTGGCGGAAGATGAGACGATTATTAAAACTATAAATATGTGGGGGCAGAGGAAGTAGCTTGAAAAACTCTTCCCCAGCCCGTTCTCTTTTAAGGGAGAAGGTTAGTAACCACCCCTGCTTGCATCCCGATACTTCGGGGTAACCCATCCTCCCAAAGAGACTCTTACGGAGCGGAACAAGAGGGGAATTGTTCATTCATGTAAACCAAAAATTAATAGCTTTTATTATAAAATAAATAATATAGAAAGGCGCTAAATTATGAGACCTGTTTGTTTGATCGTGCGCGACGGCTGGGGTTATAATGAAAATCCTAAAGGAAATGCCGTTATGGCGGCTAATACACCCAATATCGATTCATATAAAAATAAATACCCCTGGATGCTGATAGAGACTTCCGGCGAAGCGGTTGGATTGCCGGCAGGTTTTCAAGGGTCCAGCGAGGTCGGGCATTTAAACATGGGCGCCGGCAGGATTGTTATTCAGGAGCTAAAACGCATTGACGAAGGTTTTATCAACGGTTCTATTTTTAAATCTGAAAAATGGAAAAATTTAATCAATCAATGGAAAACAAAAAAATCACGTCTGCATTTAATGGGCTTGCTGCAGGATGAAGGCGTGCATGCTCATCAGGATCATCTATTTAAAATTATGCGTCGGGCGCGCAGTGAGTTTCCTGGCGGTGAAATTATTATACATCCTTTTTTGGATGGAAGGGACACCCCGCCGCGCAGTTGCTTGGAATACATAGCTAAATTAAATCAGGTGATTGCGGAAACAGGCAACTGCCGTATTGGGACGCTGATGGGACGTTATTACGCAATGGATCGATCCAAAGAATGGGATTTAACGGACATCGCTTTTAACTGTATCGTTAACGCTGAAGGCAGAAAAACTAAAGAGCCGGAGCAAGCTGTAAGGGAATCATATCAAAATGATAAAACGCCGGATAATGTGGATATGTTTGATGAGTATATCCCGCCTTATTGCATTGAAGGATATGAGGGCGTAAAGGACGGCGACTGCGTATTTCACACTAACTACCGGCAGGACCGCGCTATTCAGCTTTCTATGGCTTTTATCGACCCGGGTTATCCCGGAAAAATTGAACATAAACCGGATGTGCTTTATCTCGGTTTTACGCGCTATTATGACGAGTTTGAAGATTATCTGCTTGGAGCTATGGGCTCGGGCGGCGGTATGGATCATCTGCTTGGGGAAGTTATTTCAAAGGCTGGATTAAAACAATTGCGCCTTTCGGAAACGCAGAAATTCCGCCATGTAACCAGTTTTTTTAACGGCAAGTTAACCACGCCTTATCCCAACGAAGATCAGGTTGAGATAAAAAGCGATATTGATCCCGCCGCTTTTGCCAGTCATCCGCAAATGGAAGCGTACCGCATAACCGACGAATTACTCAAACGCTTAAAAGATAATCATTACGCTTTTATATTGATTAATTATCCTAACGGGGATATGGTCGGTCATACCGGTGATTTTAATGCGGCTAAAAAGGCAATCGAAATAGTTGACGAATGTCTTGGTAAAACGGTGGATCGTCTTTTGGAATTGGACGCCCATATCTTAATCACCGCTGATCACGGCAATTCCGAACAGATGATTGATTATGAAACAGGTATGATAAAAACAAGTCACACTACGTTCCCTGTGGAAATTATTTATATTGCCCGCGACGCTGATAAAAAGAAGTTGATTAAAACAGGGAAATTAGCTGATCTTGCGCCAACGGTTTTAACTTTAATGAATCTTGAAATCCCAAAAGAGATGACCGCTGATGTGTTATTTGAAAAGTAGTGGTATAGAACATAGCAAGCAAATTTATTAATTATTTTTTCTTTGTGACTTAGCGTCTTGGTGGCTAAAATAAGTTCAAATATATTTGACAAAAATTACCGGTCACAATAATTAAAACGATAATCCTCTCCGTTTTTATCTTCCAAATAATAAAGCCTGCAAACGCGAGTATTAAGGGGCTTTTGATTCGTATCTTCCAAATAAGCCAATCCTTCCGCTGTATCAGCCGCTATATAAATTTCTATTTTAGTAAAAGAATAATCATAAGCGCCGGATATGTTGCGCGCCATTTTAAGCAGTTGTTGATTATTAACCGACTGAGGCACAGCAATATGTAACGTCACTTCGTTTCTTTTTCCTGTTTTTAATGCAACCAACCTGCCGCTTTCTATAATAGGTACTGGAATATCGGGATTGCCAATACCCTTTAATTCAACTTTTATAAATAGTGATTTGGATTCAGGAAAGATAACCCGGATTTCAACATTGCCCGCATAAACTTTTTCCTGATAAATCTTGCCTATTTTTTTTGCCTGCCTTTCAGCGGCGCTTTTTGACTTGTAAAAAAATTCCGGCAAGATCATGTATACAATACGATACAGCCCTGTTTTATCAAAATATATTTGGGTATCAAATGCCGGCAAAACGCTGTCTACAAATGTGGCGGCAAGGCATGTCCGGCTGAGAAGGCGCGGGCCTACCAGATCGCTGCGCACCCAGCCGTTACTCTTTTGATCCAGTTTAATTTCATACCACCCGTTGACATTGCGGATGATCTGCACTTCTTCGCCATCGTTCAAACGCTTAACAATACCGGCGCGGGTTGAATGACCGGCGCGTACATTAATTTGTTCTTTTAAAACATACGCTTTATATAAAGATGAATGATCAGCTTTTTCCAAAGAGCCGCTTTCTTTCTTTACAGCTTTTGGACTGCAGGAAAAAAGAATTATAGTAATAATACTCAATACAATAAAGCGAAACATTATTTAGCTCCTTTTAGAACATTAATAAGTAATGAATGAGCGCTATTCCGATAGATTGAAAAAACAAATCACAAATAATAGATTACAAACCCGCCTGCCTGCCTGCGGACGCGGGGATGGTAAATATCAAAAATCAAAACAAATCCGGAATATATTTATATGACCTTAATGATTGGGCAATATCCGAATATTTTGAAGATAGTATATTGGAAATATTTTCAATTTCATTTTTTTGCAGTTCAATTTGAGAAATTACGGAAAGCTTGATTTGCGGCGCTTGATAAGTTGAGGTTCCCCTAATATTCTGCGTTATAAGAAAAAAGCGGTCAAAAACAGCTTTACTAAAAAACAGATTGGGATTAATTATCGTTTCAATATACAAATCATGCCGCTGCGCTATAGATAAAAATTTGTCGGTAATATAAGGATAATGCGTACAGCCTAAAAAAAGAGCAATTCTATCAGTGGAAATATTTCTGTTTAATAGTTCTGATTTTATATCTTTAAATACTTGGTTAATGATATCACAGACAATTTTGCCATTTGGATTGTTTTCAATAGCCCCCGCCAAATTTGCCGCTGAAACCTGAAAGATAGATTCATGCTCTGTTTTATATGCATCCGACTTAACAGTGGCGGGCGTTACGATGACGGCTACCGGTAAAGTTGGACGTCTTTTTTTAAACAGGGCGAGCGCTGTTTTTCCCGTGCTTATGATTTCCATTACACCGTCATCGATTTCATGGGCAAAATCCGTTTGAGGATAAATTGAAGAAAGCGTATTACAGGCGATAGCTATTAAGCCGGGTTTATAACAACTTTGCATTGCAGACAAAGCGCGGTTAAAAATAGATATTTTCTCCTCAAGAGTGGGCATTTGGTTGTAACCGTAACCTATTTTAAACTGGGCGTTAAAAAATATTATATGAATTGGCGGCACCGGTAAATTCTTTGAGTTGCTTTTAAGCCTTTCATAAAAATCAGCCATTACAGACAATCCGCCGAGTCCGGAATCGGTAAATACAATCGTAAATGATTTATGTTTAAACATGAAACGCACTCCAATTAACATCTAAGCGGCATGTTTAAAATATAAAGAAAAAAACCGGATGCAAAAAACAATTTTATATTTATCTGCCGTCAACCCCGCCTCCATCCCGTAGAGACGAGGCAATGCCTCGTCTCAGGCATTGCATCGTCTAAGGCGTTGCCCCTCGTCTCAAAATTACAAGAACGGAAAAAATATCCCAAAGATTATATTACAAAATAAAGTTTCCCATATATCGAACCCCTGTATTTTTAAGACACAAAATCTAAAGAATATTAAATCAATCAGATTTACTAAATAGTGTCTGAACGAAAACCAGACAAAAATGTCATTTGGAAGCGGAGCGTCCCGAGAATCGGGATTTGCCTTGAAAAATGAGGCGTTTTAAGATTTCTTCCCGATTAATCAGCGATTTTATAGAGTATGTTTATTTGACAAAACGCTAGTTCTTAATAGAACACGGATTACACAGATTATACGGATATACACTGATTTTTAAGCGCTT
>JAUXGF010000248.1 GCA_030622395.1 Calditrichaceae bacterium | reverse complement strand
GGCTTCGACGAGAAAGTCGAATTGGAAAACCAGCTAATGGATGTTTCTAAAATTGAAAGAGAAGTAACGCTCGAATTAGAAAGTTATCATGAGTTGATAACTACCTTCCAGAAAAAACAAGATTCATTAAAATATTTGCCCGCTTTACGTCCCGTTTTAAAAGGATTTACTTCCAGCGGTTTTGGAATGAGGATGCATCCGATTCTCAAGGTACGACGGCATCATGACGGCATTGATATTTCTGTAAAAAAGGGAACTCCTATATATGCATCGGCGAATGGCGTTGTAACTTTTTCTGGTAAAAATGGTGGATATGGAAATATGGTTATAGTTAATCATAAATATGGATATGAAACACGCTATGGTCATATGAGTAAAATTACGGCTCGTAAAGGTGAAAAGGTAAAACGCGGTGAAAAAATTGGCGAAGTAGGGAGGTCCGGTTTAGCGACAGCAGCCCATTTACATTATGAAGTGCGGTTTAAAGGCAAAGCTGTTAATCCAAATATTTATTATTTTGATGATAAAATTTTAAATAAGAAAGTAGTGAAAAAGGATTAAAATAATTTAAATATATTAAAATATTAATACCGCCGGAAGGCGGTTTTTTTTTATAAAAAATAGCTGGCTTGATGGTTAGATGGTTGAAGAATTGAATTAATGCCTGTCCCTGCCTCCCGATTAATCGGGACGGCGCCTCTGGCGGGAATTAATGAATTATTGCCTGTCCGCCTATGGCGGGAATAGCTGAACGATTAAATGGCTAAACAAACAATCTGCCATTCCAATACTCCAAATTCTTTACATATACTGAACTATTACAAAGTTTAGGAGGATAAGTGTCGAATATACTTATATTTGTATTTTTAATTAGTACAATATTCTTAGATCCTCAATTAGGTATATCTAAAAATTATGATAGTAATGATCCGGATAGCGGCTATGTTACTATTTATTTTGCAGGCGACGTTACTTTTGCTAACCATTTTGAAAAACATGTAAGTAAAAACTTTTCTTATCCTTTTAAACGGCTGAAGTGGTTTGCAGACGCCGACATTACTATGGTCAATTTAGAAAATCCATTAACCACAAGAGGAGCGCCTGTTCCCAAACAATTTAATTTTAGGGCATTGCCGGAATATGTAAATGTTCTTCAAGACGGCGGGATTGATATTGTAACATTAGCTAATAATCATATATATGATTATTCTGACGAGGGATTGTTTGATACGATTGCTTTTTTAGATTCAAGTGGAATTAAACATGTGGGCGCGGGTAAAAATATAACCGAGGCAAGAGAGCCGGTTATATTTAATGTAAAAGGAATTACAATCGGTTTTTTAGGATATTATGGAATGGGAAGACACAGCGATTCACATCCAGCCGGAAAAGAAAAAGCCGGAACAGCGCTTCGCAGTTTAAAATATATTAAAGAAGATGTTCAGATATTAAAAGATTCGGTTGATTTAGTTGTTGTCAATTTTCATTGGGGGGAGGAAAAAGAAAATTATCCGGGTAAGAGTCAAATTCAATTTGCTCACAAAGTAATTGATTATGGCGCAGATTTGATTATTGGACACCATCCCCATGTTTTACAGGGAGTTGAACGTTATAAGGATAGGATAATTGCATATTCTTTGGGTAATTTTATTTTTGGCGGCAATTCAAGGAAAAGTTATAAAAGCGCCATTTTTAAAGTTACTGTTAATGTGAATAATGTAAAAGATTATCAGGCTGAAATCATTCCTATACAGGTAGATTACTGGCAGCCATTCAGGCTTGAGGGGGAAGCCGGGAATAAGGTCATTCAGGATGTTAAGAAATATTCTTCAATTTTTAAAGAAAACATCTTCAGCAAGTAAACCGTTTTTTAATTATCGAGACAGCTATAAAAATAGATACCTTTGGTGGAAAACGTTACAGAAATTTGGAGTGAATTGACAATTCTGAATCAATCCAGATTAATTGGGTTTTAATATTCCACCCATGAGTGAGGTTCTACTAAAAATGTATTTTTAAACTTGAATTAATATGTTGTCTGTGTTAATATTCTTGTTTTATTTTATAATGTTGTTAAAAAATATATAATTGGAATAATTTGTGTCTATTTCATTAAAGGATATTGAGAAGACCGCCTATTTGGCGCGCTTAAATTTAAGTGAATCAGAAAATAAAAAATATTTGGATCAAATAAATCAAGTATTAACATATATTGAAAAATTAAATGAATTAGATACAGAAAATGTAGAGCCGCTTTCACACCCGATTGAAATTACAAATGTGTTTCGGGATTACGTTTTAAAGGAATCGCTTTCTCAAAAAAAGAGTCTTGAAAATGCGCCGTTTAAAACAGATAAATTTTTTATAGCGCCAAAGGTAGTGACAAAATGAAAAGTATCTGTGTTATTCCGGCGCGTTATGCCTCAACCCGTTTTCCGGGGAAGCCCTTGGCTTTGATTGCTGGCAAACCAATGATTCAGCGGGTTTATGAACGAGCTAAAGCGGCGGAATTAATTGACCATGTGATTGTGGCAACGGATAATGAAAAAATCCGCGCCGTTGTCGAATCATTCGGGGGACAGGCGGTAATGACTGATCCGTCTTTGCCCTCGGGTACGGATCGTGTCGCAGCCGCAATCAATAATGAAGATGTGGATGTTGTTGTAAATTTGCAGGGTGATGAGCCGCTTATCTCTTCAAGATTGTTGTCTTCACTGGTAAAAGTATTTGATAATTCTGAAATCAGGATGGTAACGCCGGTAAAGCGGATTAAAACAATTGAAGATTTAACAGACCCGAATTTAGTACGCGTTGTGCTTGACGTTAATCATTATGCTATGTATTTTACACGATCGGTTATTCCATATTTAAGGGATGTTAATGAGCGGGAAGAATGGTTTAAAAAATATAAATATTTTAAACATATCGGTATTTATGCTTATCGAAAATCATTTTTACAGCAGATTACCCAGTTACCGGAAAGCAGTTTGGAAAAAGCGGAACGGTTAGAACAATTACGTGTTTTGGAAAACGGCTTCAAAATTTATACCGTAGAAACGGATTATGAATCAATGAGTGTAGATACTCCGGATGACTTAAAAAGAATAAATGAATCATTAACTAATAACCAAATAAAATTTAAATAAGTATTTTATGAAAAAAACAAAGTATATTTTTTTTACAGGAGGCGTGGTTTCATCATTAGGCAAAGGTATTGCCTGCGCTTCACTTGGTTTGCTGCTCAAGTCCCGCGGCTATGAAGTAACAATTTTAAAACTCGATCCATATATAAATGTTGATCCAGGCACAATGAGTCCGTATCAGCATGGCGAGGTATATGTGACAGATGACGGCGCCGAAACGGACCTTGATTTAGGGCATTACGAGCGCTTTATTAATACCAATATGGCTCAATATAATAACGCCACAGCAGGGCAGGTTTATTACGAAGTTATACAGAAAGAACGCCGCGGAGATTATTTGGGCGCAACCGTGCAGGTTATCCCGCATATTACTGACGTTATTAATGAAAAGATTGAGCTTGTTGGACAGAAGACCGGTTCGGAAATTGTTATTGTCGAGATTGGAGGAACGGTTGGCGATATTGAAAGTTTACCTTTTTTAGAAGCTATCAGACAATTCAGGCTGGGCAAGGAGCATGAAGATACACTGGTTGTACACCTGACTCTTGTTCCTTTTGTAGCGGGAGCAAATGAGTTAAAAACCAAACCAACCCAGCATTCGGTTATGCGTCTGCGTGAAATTGGTTTGCAGCCGGATATGCTGCTGTGCCGCACTGACCGCCTGTTACCGCAGGGCGTTAAGGATAAAATCGGTCTTTTCTGTAACGTATCGGCAAATTCCGTGATTGACGCGCTTGATGTGAAAACGATTTATGAAGTGCCTGTACAATATGCAGATGAGGGATTTGACCAACTGGTATTAAAAAAATTAAAGCTGCCAAAAAATGAGCTCAATTTTTCTGGCTGGAGAGATAAGGTTGAACGTTATAGTAAGGTTGAAAAGGAAGTCAATATTGCAATTTGCGGAAAATATGTTTCTTTACACGACGCTTATAAAAGTATAACAGAAGCCTTTATTCACGCCGGAATGGAAAATAATGTACGGGTTAATTTAAAATGGGTGAGCACTGAAGAAATAGGGGAACAAAGCGTTAAAGAATATCTTAAAGATGTTTGCGGTATATTAGTGCCGGGCGGATTCGGTGAGCGGGGAATTGAAGGAAAGTTGGAAGCGATTCATTTCGCCCGTGAAAACATGATTCCATTCTTTGGTATATGCTTAGGCTTACAGTGCGCTGTAATTGAATTCACAAGAAATGTACTGGGTAAAAAAGACGCCAACTCAACCGAATTTAACCCGGATACTAAAAATCCTGTCATCCATTTAATGGAAACGCAAAAGTCGATAAAACGGCTGGGGGGAACTATGCGTTTGGGCAGTTATCCCTGTAATTTATATGCGGGTACAAAAGCCAGCCAGGCTTATGGAATGAATGAGATTAATGAACGTCATCGCCATAGATATGAATTTAATAATAGTTATCAAAAAAAACTTGCCAGGGCAGGTATGGTATTTAGCGGTCTTTCCCCGGATAATAAATTAGTAGAGATGATCGAATTAAAGGATCATCCTTGGTTTGTAGGGTGTCAATTCCATCCGGAATTAAAGTCGCGTTTAGCTAAGGCGCATCCTCTCTTTCGTGAGTTTGTGGCTGCAGCTAATCAATTTTCTAACAAATTAAACTAAGGTAGGGCGTCCATATTTTTACCGTCAGGATGATTATTAATAAGGATTAAGTAATGACTCATAAAAAGTCATTAAAAAAAATTATCTTACATAATTCCGGTAATGTACATTATAATCATTTAAAACAAATATTATCCGATTTGAATATTGGCGTTTATGAGGCGGATGTTTTTTTTGAAGTAAATAAAGTCGACTTTTTAGAGGATGTTGCTATTGCTTTAGCTATCGTCGATGAAGTTGATACAAGCGGTATTGACTTTTTACGTTCAACCATGATATCGAACCATTTAATACAGCGAATGATGCTGAGCGCTTCGGTTGATATAGATTTATTTGAATCAGCAATTAATAAAGCGCATG
>JAUXGF010000031.1 GCA_030622395.1 Calditrichaceae bacterium | reverse complement strand
TAAAAATGTATTTATGTTTTCCAAACCATAGTTCAATGTTTTGAGCAAAATCAACCGCATGAAAGCTGTATTTTATAGTATTGACGCTTGAATAAAAGGGCATTACCAGGCGGACGTCGTGTCCAAGTTTGCTCAGGTATTTGCCGAGCGCTCCGGAGACGTCCGCAAGCCCGCCTGTTTTAGCAAAGGGAGTAATTTCCGATGAGACAAAACAAATTTTTAATTTTTCCAATATTCCTTTCCCATAGTCGAAGTTTTACTTTATTTTAGAATAGTCCAGCTCCTATATAAATTCAATTGCCCTGACACATCCAGGGAACATCGTAAAGCGTAGAGCGGAATTATGTAATACTCTTTCCTTAACTTTCGCTTAACGCTTCTCGCTCTCCGCTCTCCGCCCTCCGCCCTATGTTCTATAAATAATCACATTTAATAATAGTGCGAAGCTTGAAACAACTGAACTATTACCTCTATTTTATAGAATCCGATTGCTAATAATAAAAATCACACCTAAATTACTTCTTATTTAAATTTAAACAAATAGTTAATTATTTTAAATTAAAAATTGATAAGAAAATCCGGAGCGTGTAATTGAAACGTTTATTAGTAATATATATTTTATTATTTTCCTTCGCCCATGCTTCCAATCCTGTAAGCGTACCGGTTAGACATCCTGTTTACAATTACTTTGAGCGGATGGAAACGCTCGGTTATTTAACAAATATTTTAGACGGTATCCGTCCCTTCAGCAGAGCCAAAGCTGCGCGGCTGCTTAAAATCCTTGAAGAAAAACGCGCTGAATTAACCACCATAGACAAGCGCAGGTTAGATGATTTTTTATTAGATTTCCGCTACGAATTAAATCCTTCAAAAAAATACGCTGAAATGCCTGATAAACAAAACTGGTATTCAGTTTTTGCTTCATGGACTAATTTCAAAAAAGATTTTAAACGTTTCTTTAAACAAAACCATCCCGAAGAAGAAAATCATGTTGTTATGTGGGAAAATGAAAACAGCAATTTTTATTTCGATTACGAGCAGGGCTTAACCTACGAGAAACGTTCGGATGCCATGTACCGCTCAGCCAGTTGGCAGTCATATAAATTTAGAGGATTAATTAATGATAATTTTGGCTGTGCCCTTGAAGTAAGCCTGCACGGACTGCGCGGCGATGAGGGTTATGTTGAAGATCATCCCATTCTAAAAGGAAGCTGGAGTCAGAAAAGAGAGGACGAGCCCCGTTATTCGGATCGGACCGGCGGGGAATTAGCCTGGAATACAAAATATATCGACTTTAATTTTGCTCAGCAGGAAGTTGAGTGGGGACACGGCGAGTCCGGCAAGCTGATACTCTCCAACAATCCTGAACATTATCCTTACATTAGTCTTTCCAAAGAATGGGGCTGGGGAAAGTTTACAGCCTTGCACGGAAAGCTTCAATCATTCGCCGAGGACACTACAGATGAAGGAGCGGAAATATATCCCGATAAATGGATTGCCTCCCACCGCCTGGAATTTTCTCTATGGCGGCGTTTGACTATTGGATTAAATGAAAATTTTATTTATGGCAACCGCTATGCAGATTGGGCTTATTTTATCCCGTTTAATTTTTACCGCTCTGTACAGCATAAATTACGCGATAGAGATAACGCCACAATTTCAGTTGATTTGGAGTTGCTTGTTTATAGAGGCGGTAAAATTTACGGCACAGTTTTTCTTGATGAGTTTAAGCGAAGCGAGTTATTTACCGACTGGTACGGTAATAAACATGCCTTTTTATTTGGTTTTTATCAGGTTGATCCTTTCGATATTAATAATTTTTCCCTGCGCTTTGAGTATACGGCAATTATGCCCTGGGTTTATACACATAAGTATAAAATAAATAGTTATACTACCGATTACAATTCATTAGGACATTGGGCAGGACCCAATTCGGAAGTATACTATTTGCATTTAGCCAAAGACTGGCATCAACGCTTAAGCACAGGTTTAAAATTTAGACAATGGAAACACGGCGCTAATTATGATGATAAAAATATCGGCGGCGATATTTTGATAGGGCATAGTCCCTCAGATCCACAGACCCGCAAATTTTTAGAGGGAATATTAACAACTGAAAAACGATATGAAGTCTATTGCAATTATGAAATTTTTAATGGCTTTTTTATTTCCGGAAGGTATGGTTATATAAATTTAAAGACACAGGAACAAACGGAAGAGCTTAATGAGTTTTATTTTGGATTTAAGTTTGAATATTAATTAGCGCCTGAACTAAAAAGCGCTTTTTCATTTAGCCATACAAACACATATAAATACAAAAAATGAATATTTTAATTATTTTTATATTGTCCATTACCGTGGCGTTGGCGGTTACTTTTATAACGCGTAAGTTATCTTCGAAATACCGGATTGGAGAGTATCCCGATAAGCGTAAAATCCATAGAGGATTTATGCCTCATATGGGAGGCTTTGGTATTTTCGCCGGTTTTGTATCAGGGATTGCCATATCCGCTTTACTAGATCCCATCTGTTTTCAAACACTTATTTCGAAGTATGCAGGAATTTTAATAGCCTCGGCAATGATAATCGCATTAGGAGCTTATGATGATTTAAAAGGACTTAACGCTCCTAAAAAATTCTGCGGACAGTTTATTGCAGTAACGGTTATTATTGCAATGGGCTGCAAAATAGAAACTATAAATAATCCATTTGGTCCAAATATAAATTTAGGCGTATTTTCAATACCCATTACTTATTTATGGTTGATTGGCGTTAGTAATGCGGTCAACCTTTTGGACGGTTTAGACGGTTTAGCCGCCGGGGTCGGCATTATAGTTACCGCTATCTTTTTAATAATCGCCTGCCAAAATAATGATGCGGCAAGCATTGTAATCACCATCTCTCTTCTGGCGGGATTGCTTGGTTTTTTAAAGTTTAATTATTACCCGGCATCTATTTTTATGGGAGATACAGGTTCATTATTTTTAGGTTTAATTCTTGCCGCTTTATCTATTAGAGCTTTTGAAACACAACCGGGGAATATATCTATACTTGTGCCTGTCATCGCTCTTGCCATACCGATCGGCGATACGAGCGTTGCTTTTTTTAGAAGACTTAATAAAGGGCGCCATCCTTTTAAACCGGATAAAGATCACCTGCATCATCGTTTAATTTATTTAGGTTTATCACATAATCAGGCAGTGCATTTAATTTATCTCGCCTCGCTATTATTTGCTTTAACCGCCTATTTAATAACTACTCAATCAATGTTTTTTGGAATTTTGCTGCTTCTCTTTGTTATTGTAATTTCTATATTCGGGCTAAAACGTATCGGATATTTAGAGGCGCAAAGAATCAAAACCTATTATGGCGACGAGTCTATTATCAAAATTCGAAAGGAAATCGCGCCGATATGCATGACCCGCGTTTGGCATAAATTAATAATAGCCGCATCTGATATAATAATGATTAACCTGACTTTGATCGTAACTTGGCAGATACGTTTTCAATCCAATCTTATTCCCGCCGTTAAACATGTAGCCTTAGAGGAATTAATAATAACTCCGGTAACTTTTTTACTGACAATATTTTGGATCAGCCTGTTTGTTTTAAATAATCTATACGCCATGCGCTGGGATATTTCACGTTTTGATAAGGCGCGGCGTTTAAGCAAAGTAGTTTTATTTGGAATATTAATTCTGTTTATTATAACTATCGATCCTGATAATTTCTTTTCAGAAGGCCGCTTTACCCTTATTATTTATGGATTGCTTCTACTCATTTTTGTTAATTTTGGCAGACTTGTCGTGATTGGTATCGAAAAGTATTTTTCTGTTTTAGAATATACTTCTCATAATACGCTCTTGGTAGGGACTACCGAAAAAAGCCGCAAACTATTAAAAAATATTCGCAGTAATCCGCATCTTTTATATAATGTTGTTGGATATGTTTCAAAAAAACCTTGCGATAAAATTTTCTACGATTTACCGCCTTTGGGCGTTTATGAAGATATTCCCCAAATTATCCGCAGCCACGGCGTAGAAGAAATTATTATCGCTATAAATGAACGTTCCAGGGATGAAATTTTAAATATTGTCGCGTATGCTCAAAATATGACTGTTGCATTTAAAATGATACCTTTAATGTATGACGTAGTCTCCGGGCATAAAACAGAAGAGGTAATGGGACATCCGTTAATCCGGCTTTTCCCTGAACGTATGTATCTTTGGCAATGGGTTTTTAAGCGTGTTTTTGATGTAGTTTTTGCAACTGTATTACTTATAATCAGCAGCCCTTTATGGCTGATAATTATGGCTGCGCAGTTCGTCAGTGGAATTTATCCATATTTTGAAATAAATAATATAATCGGCAAAAATGGTAATATTTATGGGATGTTAACCTTTAACTACTGCCGGAAAGATCAAAAGAAAAAGTCGTTTGCAGGCAAATTATTATACAGGTCAAGATTATATAAATTTCCGGTGTTGATTAATATTATTTTAGGTAAAATGAGTTTTGTCGGACCCCGTCCTGAAACAGTGCCGGAAGTAGACTACATAAAAGATAAAATAAAATATTATAACCGGCGCTTTCAAATTCGTCCCGGTTTAACGGGTTGGGCTCAGGTGAAATACCGCTATGAAGAAGAGCTTAAATATAAAAGAGAGCAGTTAAAACAGGAGCTGTTTTATCTGGAAAATATGTCGCTTATGTTTGATTTTAGAATTCTGTTACGGTCATTAATTATATTTTTGTTCAAGAGGTAAGAACATAGTAAAACAAATTCACCCTGTTAAATAAAAAATTAGTATAACCGGAAAATGCGCAAAAATATTATTTAACGGGGTAAATTAAAAATAGAAACTATGGTCATTAGTCCCTTATGAGTTGAATTCGTGAAAAATTGTTAAGAATATTTTTAACCGATCCTTTTCTTGTATCAGAGTTAAGCGTAGCGGTCTCTGATACACACGGGGGGAATTATTCCGGCAGGCGTAAGGGTGAAGCATTTCAGGCAACGTCGTCACGTATCATCCCGATAATCGGGATTAACTCTGATACGAGGGAAAATTCAACGCTTTGCTCTCTGCTGATTCCTAACGGCTAATTCAATAAATAGTAAAGTTTACACAACATGAAAGAAAAATCTAAAATTAAAATCTCGATCATTCTTGTTAATTACAATGTAAAAGATTTTATCGAGCAGGCGCTGATTTCAATAAAACGGGCGCTAAAAGGAATATCTTCCGAAATATTTGTCGTTGATAACGCTTCTATTGATGGATCGGTTCAGATGCTGCGCCGGCGTTTTCCCGAAGTGCAATTGATCGAAAATAATAAAAATGTCGGTTTTTCGGCTGGTAATAACATTGCCATTAAAGAAGCGCGGGGAGATTATATTGTATTAATTAATCCCGATACTGTTGTGCAGGAAGATACCTTTACAAATTTAGTAGATTTTTTTGATAGAAATCCACAAGCTTCCGCCGCCACTTGCAAAATATTAAATCCAGACGGCAGTTTTTCTATTGATTGCCGGCATAGCATCCCAACTCCTTTAACCGCTTTCTGGAAATTGATTGGATTTACGCGCCTTTTTCCCAAAAGTAAAATCTTTGGCAAATACAATTTAACTTATCTAAATGAAAACGAAACTTACCGGGTGGAAGCTGTTTCCGGCTCATTTATGATGTTGAAGCGCGAGATTGTTCAAAAAGTAGGCTTGCTGGACGAAACTTTTTTTATGTATTGTGAAGATATTGATTACTGCCATCGTATCAATCAAGCCGGCGGGAAAATTTATTATGTGCCCGATTCACAACTTATTCATTATAAAGGGGAAAGCACTAAAAAAAATAATCTTGATTATATCATTACATTTAATAAATCATTGTATAAATTCTACAAAAAGCATTATCAGCAAAAATATATTAATCCTTTTAAATGGCTAATCCTGCTTGGAATTATTCTTCGCGGAACACTTATTTTTTTTAGGAATAATTTTACTGTTTATTATCCGTTTCTGCTTGATTTTCTTATATTAAATACAGTAATGTTTACCAGCTTCTTTGTTCGATATGAATTGAAAGATTCTTTTTTACTTGATGATTTTTTTAATAAGTATATATTCATTAATATAATAACCACAATAGTTTATTTTCTTGCCTCTTTGTTTTTTGATAGTTTAAATAAAGAGCGCTACTCCATTACTAAAATAGTAAAAGCAAATTTCGTTACTTATACTTTTGTTTCAGCTTTAACTTTCTTTTTTAACCAGTTTGCATTCTCGCGGATGGTTGTTGTAACCTCAGCAATTTTTAGCGCTATCCTGATAGTTTTATGGCGGATAGTTTTACGATCAAGTAGAAAGAAGCCTTCTTCTGTTCAGGGCAGGGGGCTATTTTTAAAACGAGCATTAATTGTCGGCTATGATGATGAAACCGAAAGCTTATTGAAAAAATTAACGGAACGGGTTGACACCGGAATTGAAGTTGTCGGCGTTGTCGCTTTTGATCGAAAGCATATCGGGGAAAAATTGGCGGCTTCACCTGTAGTAACCTCGATTGATCAACTGCCTGAATATTTACGTATGGAGCAAATTAACCTGGTTATTTTTTCAACGCATAATCTTCCTTATAAATCCATTTTAACGACTATGTCCGAAGCGCATAATCCACGCGTAGAATTTAAAATGGCGCCGGGACATTTGGAATTTATGATCGGCAAATCCAGTATAGAGCCGCTTGATACCGTTCCCTTAATTGATATTGAGTATGCTTATGGTATGCCTTTTAACAGCTTTATTAAAAGATCTTTTGATGTAACGTTTTCGTTTTTATTACTCCTTTTATTAATGCCATTTTACTTTTTACTTTTACCTGTATTGCTGAAAAGCATTACTAAAAAAACTATATATGTAAATAATAAATTATATAAAGAAATTTTATGGTCTAAGAAAAAAGGCTTTTTGCGTTTTTTATTAAATTTATTTGAAACCCTGAGAGGAAATTTGTCTTTTGTAGGCGCGCCGATTACATCAAATATAAAAGAAGCTCCCCAATTTGATTACAAACCGGGTTTAACAGGATTAGTCCAAATAAACCGTCAAAGGATTATTAGTGATCAAAATCTGGAAAATTATGAATTGTATTATTTGAAAAACCAAAATCTTTTTGTTGATTTGGAAATTATACTACGAACATTATTTAAGCCGTTTAAAGCAAAATAACAATTGAAGTGGTGTAAGAATTGGATTAATGAAGAATTGCTCCGCAGGAATTCCTTTCACAAAGTGATCCCGAATTGTCGGGGCGGTAGAGTAGTGGAGTAATCTAGTTTCACTCCACTGCTCCACCACTCCATTACTCCATTCTTCATCCATTTTACCGCGTTTTAATTAAAAGAGATAAAAATATTTCGGTGAATTTATTTTGGTTTTTTTATAAATAATTTTGCGGATTGTTTCATACTGTAAGTAAGGATATTCCTCTTGCAATTTTTCAATCGCTTCTTGAGTGGAATACTTTGCTTTTAAAAAACTAAAACGTTGGCGAATGTTAAAATCACGCACGCCTTTTTCTTTTAGTAAATTATTTTTTACTAAGAATTCGAAAATAGAATCAGAAATGTGGGTCTTAAGGGAATTTGCCACCATGTTACACCTCCGGATTAATTAATATAGAATAACTAAAGTAACAAGGCGGACTATTTATTCCCTCCTAATTGGGTGATTGAAAATAAAAATTGTACAATAATTTATATAAAGATAATTAAATCATAAAAAAAATCAAGGGGAAAAATTGTCCCCTAAACAATATTGATTATTGAAAATTGAATATTGTAAGTTGTATAGTCCCGAATGGCAGGCTGTTGCAGAATACCCAAAATGTCATTTCGAACGGAGTGTCCCGAGAATCGGGATATAATGTCAATAATAACAATATCCCGACGATTCGGGATCGTTAAAATATCCTCGAAATGACAGGGAAAACACTAAAGCAACGCCCTGATGATCGGAAAAATTTTTTCAGTTTTAAGTAGGAAATACGAAACGAGAAGTAGGAAATCTAAAAGACTTTAATGAATTTTCTTCCTACTTCCTACTTCTTCCCCATTAATTAATTTGTTTTACTATGTTTTTATTTTTTTTCATCTGTTGGTGAGCTTTTACTTACTCAACTAATTGCGCCTTGCCCTATAGCGCTTATTTTTATAAATTGAAATAACGAGTAAACAATATAAATTTACCAATCAGTCACTGTTAAAAGGTTAAATAAAAGCGAAGTTAAAAGTGAGATAAGAATAATTGAAAAGATTTTTTATTTTAATTTTAGTTTGGTTCGTGTATTTGCCTGCAAGCGTGGTGTCTTATGCCATAGGCATCACTGTATGAGCGGCAATATAAAATTTAAAAGATCTTTAGTTAGTGTCTAAACAAAAAATCCCTTTTTGTCATTTCGACCGAAGAGAGAAATCTTAAAACTCCCCATTTTCCAAAGCAAAAGATTTCTCGCTCCACTTCGAAATGACAGTTTTGGCTAGTTTTCGTTCAGATACTGGCTAGACTTAAAATAAACAAAAACAGGAAAAAGGTTAAAATGTTAGATATGAAGTATATCCGCGAAAACCCGGAGATTGTTAAAGCAGGAATAGCTGCAAAAAACGAGGTTGAAAATATTGATAGTTTATTGGATATGGATAAAAAACGCCGCGCCGTTATTGTTGAAGTGGAAGAGCTAAAGAAAAAACGTAACGAAAATTCCAATCTCGTTTCTCAATATAAAAAAGAAGGCAAAGACGCCGGCGGACTTATTGAAAACACAAAATTGATTTCTCTGAAAATCAAAGAACTTGACGCTCAACTTTCAAAAATAGAACTGACGATTAATGAAGAACTTGGTAAAATACCGAACATGCCTCATAATTCCACTCCCATAGGTAAAGACGCATCGGACAACAAGCAAATAAGAAGCTGGGGCGAAATTCCTTCTTTTGATTTTAAGATTTTAGACCATCTTGAATTAGGCGAGCGGCTGGATATTCTTGATTTTAAGCGCGGCGGCAAAGTTACAGGCAGCGGATTTCCTGTTTATAAAGGGGCGGGCGCGCGTTTAGAAAGGGCGTTGATAAATTTTATGCTCGATTGGCATATTGATAAACATGGTTATACAGAGATATTCCCGCCGTTTGTTGCAAACCGAGCCAGCATGTTTGGCACAGCGCAATTGCCAAAATTAGAAGATGATATGTATTATATAGAAAGGGATGAGCTTTTTCTTATCCCCACGGCAGAAGTTCCGCTCACTAATCTGCATAGTAACGAAATATTAAACGTCGATGATCTGCCTATAAAATATACGGCATATTCAGCCTGTTTCAGAAGAGAAGCAGGATCGTATGGAAAAGAAACGCGCGGTTTTTTAAGGGTACACCAGTTTAATAAAGTAGAGATGGTAAATTTCGTTAAGCCGGAAGATTCTTATGATGTTCATGAGCGCATGTTAAAAGAAGCGACCGAGCTTCTTGAATTATTGAAAATCCCATATCGCGTGTTGTTACTGTGCAGCGGCGATATCAGTTTTGCCGCGGCTAAATGTTATGATATTGAAACCTGGTCGCCCGCTGAAGACAGGTGGTTAGAAGCATCCAGTGTTAGCAATTTTGAAGATTTTCAAGCCCGCCGGGCAAGCATTCGTTTTAAAGGAGAAAAAGGGACTAAACCGCAATTTGTCCATACGTTAAACGGCTCCGGCTTAGCCACATCCCGTTTAATGGTTTCACTTTTAGAAAATTACCAGACAGATGAGGGCACGGTGATTGTGCCTGAAGTATTGCGTCCCTACATGGGCGGAATGGATGTTATTAAACGGAAATATAAATAATGACTGAGCATCAAGCGCGTCTAAGAATCGCGGAAATCGGCAGATTAATGTATCAATTCCGTTTCCTTGCGGCTACTGATGGGAATATTAGTATTCGAATAGAAAATAAAATTGTAATAACGCCGAAAGGAGCCTGCAAGGGGAAACTAACTCCTGATCAATTAGCCTTGATTGATTTATCTGGAAAAGTAATCCGTGGGCGCGCCCAGCCTTCATCAGAAGTGGATATGCATCTTACCGTTTATACCGAAAGACCTGAAGTTAACGCTGTTGTTCATGGACACCCTTTGTACGCAACTTCATTTGCCGCGGCGGGGTTAGAGCTGACGGACATGGTCTTGCCGGAAATTGTTTTAACGCTTGGCAAAATTCCATTAGCAAAATATGCCACTCCATCTACAAAAGAAGTCGGCGCGTCCATCCGCCAATTGATTAAGGATCATGACGCCTTGCTGTTGGAAAATCATGGACTGTTAACGGTAGGGAAAGATATTAATACAGCCTTTTCAAATTTGGAGAGAGTAGAACATTACGCCCAAATTGTATATCAGGCAAAAATGCTGGGCGGGTATAATACCTTAAACGATTCGCAATCAGCGGAATTGCTTAAGCTAAAGGAACCGGGATAGTTAGAAGACCGCTTGTAAAGCAATTGTTTAAACATTGAATTTGTACTTATTATTAAAAATAAAGTTGAAAAATTATGTTTCGTTCTATTTGGATCATTACAGTATCAGCAATTTTAACTATAATCGGGTCATTAATGGCTATTGTTTCTGGTATGTTTAATCCATACTCGAAATTTACAAACGGCATAATTAGAGTATGGGCTAAATCCATTTTATGGATATCCGGTATAGAAGTAATAATTGAAGGTCTGAATAAGCTGAAGCATGGTCAATCGTATGTGTTTATAGCTAATCACCAGAGCACTTTAGATATAATGGTTTATGCGGCAAGTATTCCCGGCACGGCGCGTTTTATCGCCAAAAAAGAATTATTTAAAATTCCCATTTTTGCCCAGGGAATGAAATTAGCGGGCATAATTGCTATTGACCGCGGCAACAGCGCCAAAGCTAAACAAACTATTGACAAAGCTGTTCAGATAGTAAAAAAAGGAGTGTCCGTTATTATTTTTCCTGAAGGCACCCGCAGTAAAGACGGAACAATCCAAAGATTTAAAAAAGGCGCTTTTATAATGGCGCTAAATGGCGGCATACCCATAACGCCAACGGTTATTTCCGGAAGCGGCAATATTATGGAAAAGAAAAGTATGAAGTTAAAACACGGCAGGATTAAAGTTCAGTTTTTGGATCCCATTTCTACAGAAAACTTGAAATATGACTCTCGTAACCAATTAATTGAAAAAGTACGAAGTCAAATAATAGAAAATTTTGATCCTGATTATGGTAGTGTCAAAAGTTCTATGAAAAAATGAAAACTATTAAATGAAGGTTTTTTAAGGCATAACGAAAAAGATGGAGAATTAAGTTTCCCCTTAAAAAAGGGGATTAAGGGGTTGTATAAAACGCAGGTTAGTGTAATAGCCCGAAGTAATAAAAGAATTGCTTTGTGAACTTCTTTTTAG
>JAUXGF010000237.1 GCA_030622395.1 Calditrichaceae bacterium | reverse complement strand
TCTTTTACTTCCGCTATTTTTTTCTTGCGAAAAAAACGATCAGGCTGTTATTCGATGCTTTAATCAATGCGCCGCTAAAATTCAAAAAAAATATGCCCCCGATTTAAGTTTAAATATTTTTAAGGTGAATTTAAATAGAGATAAAAATAACTGGATTCTGCAAGGGGAGACCACTGTTTCAGACGCCAAAACAGAGCTGTTAACTCTTGCTGATTCATTGCTCGGTAAAAATTGTTATCAAGATTCTTTGCTTGAACTGCCTGATCCCGCTTTCGGGGATAGTTGCTTTGCTTTGGTAAAAGTATGCACAGCTCATTTACGCCGAACTCCAAAACATTCCGCTGAATTATTAGATCAGGAGAATATGGGCGGCGTACTGAGTTTATTAAAAAAGCATAATGATTGGTATCAGGTTCAAACGGATTATGATTATATCGGATGGGTTGAAGGCGGTTCGATTTTCCGTGCGGATGCGCAGGGACTTAGTAATTGGAAAGAAGCAGACAGGGCGCGGGTTACCGTTTTATTTGCCATGATATATTCGCAGCCGGACATAAAGTCAACGCCTGTAATGAATGTTGTTTTGAATGCCAATCTAATGGTCGAAAAGAAAGGAAAAATCTGGACTGAAGCGCAAACTCCGGACGGGCGCAAAGGATTTATCAAAACCTGTTGTATTGAATTATTAAAGAATAAGAAAGAAAATAAAAAAATTACCGCTGAGTCGATCATTAAAACAGCGCGGAGCATGATGGGAATATCCTATTTATGGGGAGGCAATTCGAGCGTTGGGAATGATTGTTCGGGTTTTGTGCAAATCGTTTTTAAGGCTAACGGCATTCGATTGCCACGGGACGCCCGTCAGCAAGTATTGACCGGCAAAGAAATTGTTCCCAATGAAACATTCTCAAATGTTCTGCCCGGCGACCTGTTTTTCTTTGGCACGGAAAACCGCATAACACATGTGGGCATAAGTCTCGGCGCCGCCGCTTTTATCCATCAAAGCAGCGAAGTGCATATTAACAGCCTTGACCCCCAGGCTGAAAATTATAGCGATTACCGCAAAAACACGTTTAAAACAATCAAACGAATTCTTTAAAAAAAGGATGTTTCAAAATGAAAGTTAGCAGAAAAAAGTTTTTATCGCTTTCAGGCAAGTCGATATTAGGATTTTCTTTATTTAATTCATTGACGGGAAGCGCCCTTTCTAAGGGGACTGCTATCAACAAGGGTACGGGAGATATAATGATTGAAGTAAAAACAAAACGTTTAAATTTGACGCATACCTGGACAATCGCCAGAAACGCCAGTGATTTTAAAAGCAACGTTTTTGTAAAAATCGAAAAAGATGGAATAAGCGGCTATGGCGAAGCGGCTCCTAATGTGCGCTATGGTGAAAACGCAGAGCTGACTACAAAAAAAATCAATCAAGCCAAAATGATATTTGAAAAGAATGATCTGTTTCACTTTACCGATATAAAAGACGTCATGGATAAAACTGTTTTAAATCAGAGCTGCGCTAAGGCGGCTTTGGATATTGCTTTAATGGATTGGGTTGGCAAAGCGCTTAATACGCCTCTTTACAAAATGTTTGGCTTAAATACGTCGAAAGCGCCGGTCACCTCTTTTTCCATTGGTATTGATACGCCGGAAGTTATTAAGCAAAAAGTTAAAGAAGCGGAGCCTTTTCCAATCCTTAAAATTAAGGTAGGCAAAAAGAACGATGATGAAATCATTGCGGCGGTGCGCAGCGTTACGGATAAACCAATCCGCGTGGACGCCAATGAGGGCTGGAAGAATAAAGAAGAAGCCCTGGAAAAAATTCAGTGGTTAAAAACGCAGGGGGTGGAATTTATCGAGCAGCCCATGCCTTCGGAAATGATTGAGGAAACAGCCTGGCTGCGCGAGCGGGTTGATATGCCCATTGTCGCGGATGAGGCTGTAAAAACAGCGGCGGATATTCCTAAACTAGCAAAAGCCTATGACGGCATTAATATTAAACTGATGAAATCCGGCGGTATTCAGGAAGCCCTGCGCATGATTCAAATCGCCAAGGCGTTAAATATGAAAATTATGCTCGGCTGTATGATCGAAAGCTCAGTGGCTATTTCCGCCGCGGCTCATCTTGCGCCCTATGTGGACTGGGCTGATTTAGATGGAAATTTATTAATCAGCAACGATCCCTTTAGCGGCGTAAAAGTAAAAAACGGCAGATTTATTTATAACGATAAACCTGGCTTGGGTGTGGAAGGAGATTTCTGATAGATTGTAATATTTAATATTGTGCCTGTCTCAAATTTACACCCTAAAAAACCCCATATCTTTCAATAAATAACTTCTTACATTTACTTTAAAAAACATTTGTTTTTTTGATAAAAAAATTCTATTTTTTCGATGTACCGTTCCATTAAACTAAAAGTATATATGCTAATTTTTTGTGAAATATTAGTAAGAATTTGTAAATGCATGATGAATGCTGTAATAATAATTATCAATTATATAATAGTATTATTTTATCCTGTTAGTAAACCCCTTATAGTTAACTTTAACACATAAGGGGTTTTTTATTTTGTTCTGATTTTAGTATATAAACGCCTGAAATTTATAAAAATATTAAAATGTCATAAAAATCCAATTATAATGATATTATTAAGGAGGAATTAAATGGAAAGAGCTAATTTAAATTGGAAAGAATTATCATTCGGTTATATGAAGACCGACTGTCATCTGGAATATTATTTCCGCAATGGAAAATGGGAAGAAGGAAAAGTCGTAAAGGATGACACGATAAACTTAAGTATTGCCGCTTCCTGTCTGCATTATGGTCAGGAATGTTTTGAAGGTATTAAAGTATTTGAAAATAAAAATGGAAAAGCGACAATTTTCAGGGTGGAAGAAAACGCCAAACGAATGATTCGTTCCGCGGAAAAATTATTGATGGAACCCATCCCCGAAGATGTATTTATTGATTCGATTTTCAAATTAGTCAAACTTAACAAACGTTTTATCCCTCCGTATGGAAGCGGAGCCAGTTTGTATATTCGTCCCTTATTAATTGGTATTTCGGCTTTGGTCGGCGTAAATCCGGCAAGCGATTATCTGTACGTACTTTTTTGCACGCCGGTGGGACCTTATTTTAAAGGAGGTCTTAAACCGATTAAGCTTTATGTGGAAGAATCTATGGATAGAGCTGCGCCGGACGGGGTGGGCGATGTAAAAGTCGGCGGGAATTATGCCGCCAGTTTACGAGTTTCCGCTAAAGTTCGGAAACTGGGCTATAGAGAAGTTCTTTATCTCGACGCCAAACAAAAAAAATATATCGATGAATCGGGTCCTGCCAATTTCTTTGGGATTTCCAAAGATAATAAATATATAACACCGGACTCGGAATCTATCCTGCCCAGTATTACCAATAAAAGTTTAATGACCCTGGCAAAGGATGAATTGGGGTTGACGGTCGAAAAGCGTCCTGTTCATGTTGAAGAAATATTTGACTTTAAAGAAGCTGGGTGCTGCGGCACGGCGGCTGTCATAACTCCTGTAAAGAGTATTACTTACAGGGATAAAACAGTAACTTATTGCGAGGGCGACGAGCCTGGCCCAATATCTCAAAAGCTTTATAATAAATTAACCGGAATCCAGTTGGGCGAAGAAGAAGATAAATACGGCTGGAACAGGGAAATCCCTCTGGAATAGAAAAAATCTCAAGATTGTATAAAAGTTCAATTTAATTAAAAAGTGGCGGCGTAAATAGGTTTTGGCTCAGCCTGCGCCGCCAATTTATTTATTAAGCTGTACAAAAACTTCCATTACAAACCCAACACTTTTGCAAAGCTTCAATAATACCCAGTTCTGTTATGACTAAGGTTTTACACTAATTTTATTATTTCTACTGCATTTTGAAAATCATTAATGTATATTACAGTAAAAATTCGGTCACAAATAAGCGTTGATTATTCTATATATGAAAGTCTTTAACTCACCCCCTAAATCCCCCTCTCTTTAGAAAATAGAGGGGGACTTGGATTCATTTTTTCCCCTTCCCTATTGTATTAGGGAAGGGTTACCCCGAAGTATCGGGATGCAAGCAGGGATGGGTAAGAAAAAGCTGAAAACTTTCATACTTTGTTGAGCGCGACAGCGCATGAATGTTTATATGAATATATAGCAAATTTGAGGGATTCAATAATAAGGAGGATGCTGATTATGCAAAATCTTTTAATTGGAAATCGACTGAAAATAACCGTTTTGTTTTTAAGTTTATCAATAGTTTTGCTCTCCCTGCAAAGCTGTTCGAGTTCAGGCAAGACCAGGCGGGGAAAACTAAGCGACGCTGTGGAGAAGGCTTCCGATGACTATGAAGACAAACGGGTAGTGGAAACGGACGATGAACCCCGGTATGAAGAAGATGAAGAATTTGATGATTATGATTCCGAGGAAGGTGATGTGTCGTTTGATACATTATCCTCAAAAATATCCAAATCTTTTAAAAATGGCACAGCGTTTTGTTTGATGGGTGGAACAGGCTTGCTGCATAGGGATGATTTTTATGGCTTGAATAATTTTAATATATCTTACGGCGGTTATTTTTCCGAATACCACCGCGCTGAATTCTTTGCCGGATTCGGGATAGCTCCCATTCAAAAAACCAGCGAACTTGATAAATCACTCAAAGGCGGCGTTTTTATACTAAATGCCGGTATTAACTACAAACGATTTATGACGCCGAGATATACCTTTTTAGGTCAATACTTTTCATTTGGTATTGCTATTAATTATATGTTTTGGAGTTATAAAAACGCAATAGAAACTCAAGACGGTGATAAGATCAGCTCTGACAGTGTGGGAGGACTTGAATTATTTACAGGATTAGGCGTACATCTTATCCAAACCCGCTATTTCCAGATAGGGGGCGAGATGCTGCCGGGCGTGATATTATGGGCTGGCGACACAGAGGAAGGTTTTGAAAATGATGTTTTTGGCCCGTTTTGGCTGGTGAAATTTAGATTTACATTATCCATAATATCTAAATAATCTTTGAATGCAAAAAACGCTTATAGTTTAGATATATTAAAAAGATTGGACATAGTATTTGATTCAGACATGCTGGACTGGATAATCAAATTTTTTTATCCAGTATCAAGCATCTATTTCGGTTAAACCTTGAAATTCCTATACAATAAATTAAACCTACAACGCAACTTATTAGTTTATTAGCTTGACTAACTTGCTATTGTTTGTTACATTCCGCAACATAAACCTAAAAAAGGAGGTAAATTATGTTGC
>JAUXGF010000207.1 GCA_030622395.1 Calditrichaceae bacterium | reverse complement strand
TGACTATTGGCGAGCTTGCTCAATTGTTTAACCGGGAATATAATATCAATTGCAAATTAACCGTTATTCCTATCTTGAACTGGAAAAGGGAAATGTTCTGGGAAGATACAAAGCTGCCATGGATTCCTACTTCGCCTCATGTGCCTCACTGGAAAACCATCCTTTTTATGGCGGCTACGGGAACTTTTGGTGAATTGGGCGTTTTGTCGGAAGGCGTCGGATACACTTCTCCGTTTGAGTTAGTCGGTTCACCCTGGATAGACGGGCAGCGGCTGGCTGATTCTCTTAACGCTTTAAATCTGTCCGGCGTTGTATTCCGTCCGCTTTACTTTAAGCCTTACTATGCGTTATATAAAGGACAAGTCTGCCAGGGCGTACAACTACATATCACAGACTATAGCGCCTTTCATCCTTATATAACCGGCTTAAATATTATGAAAACAATTATGAATCTATATCCTGCTCATGATCTTTTTGAGGACAAAGAAAAATTAGATATGTTCAATAAAGTTATCGGTACGGATACTATAATGAACGATCTTAAAAACAATATCCCTGTTGAAGATATAAAAATGAAATGGCAGGATGAATTAAATCATTTTAAAACGATCAGGAAAAAATATTTAATATATTAAGATTAGGAGTCTGTTTATGTCTAATTTAAAAGTAAGCGTTATTTTGCATTATTCGAAAGACGCGGCTTATGAAAATCAGAAATTTTTAAAAATAATACAATCAATATTAGAGCAAACAAATCATGATTCCGAAATATTTATTTTAAACGATTGCCATGATGAAACAATTATCCGCCAAATTAATGAAATAAACACAGAGTCTGCCCTGATACATTTAATCGAAGCTAAACAAACCGCTCTTGGCGGTCAACTTAACGAAGCGTTTAAAATGGCTAAAGCGCCTTATATTTTATACATGGATAACCGCAATAGTGAAATTTATTTAAAAAAGGGCGCAATCGATCTTTTTCTGTTAACTCCTGAACGTAATAAACAAGCCGGACTCGTTTACGCCGATTATGAATTGTTGGAGAACTTGCAGGTCAAAGAAATTCATCTGCTCAAGCATCACCAGGGAAAAGTAAGAGATAACCAGGATTATGGGAAAGTTTTTTTTATTAAACGTAAAGCTCTCGAAAAACTAGAGTTTGCCGATGAAAAATTAAAGTTTAATACATTATATGATTTAAGATTAAAGATTTCTGAAAAGAACAAACTTGTACATGTGGCAAACCGATATTGCGGATCATTGTACCGTATTGTAGCTGAAAGCAAATCGCATAATGTTTTTGATTATCTTTTAGCAAGCAAGGAAAGTCAATTAGAAGCCGAGCAGGTATTAACCGGACATTTAAAGCGCATTAAAGCCTGCCTGGATCCGTTCAAGCATTACACGCCCCGCCCAAAAGCCCGGACTAAAACTGATTTAAAAGCGTCTGTCATTATCCCGGTAAACAATCGTCCCGAATTTATCGGCGCGGCTATCGAAAGCGTACAAGCGCAGACAATTAAAGAAGTTGAAGTCATCGTTGTGGTTAACGGCGGTCCGGAAGACCCGACCGCTGACGAAGTTAAACGTTATATGCCCGGCGGTGATAAATACGACGATAATAAACCGTCAGTACAATTACTGGTTTTTGATATTAATAATCTTGGCTTATGCTTGAATATGGGCGCAAAAGCAGCCCGCGGCGAATTTTATGTCCAATTAGATTCGGACGACCGGCTGAAGCCCGACGCAGTTGAAAAGATACTATCCGTATTTGACTCCGATCCTAACATCGGAATGGTAATCGGTTCTTATGAAGTATGGGAAAAAGACAAAACAGGCAATCTTAAGCGTATGGAAGATATTCCCGTTGTTACACATGATGAATGGACCGAAAAAAACGGACGCAACAATCTTTTACGCATAAACGGCGCCGGAGCTCCGCGCTCCATACCGATTGCCTTGATTAACATGTTAGGCTTCAGCGTAAACGATGAGCCTTATGCGCGCAATTACGGCGAGGATTACGACATGGTTTTGCGAATCAGTGAACGTCACCGCATAGGCAGGATTTGGGAACCGATTTATGAAGTTGTGCGCCACGCCGGCGGCACAGATCACAGCATAGATCAAGCGACAATTGACCGCAACGACGAAGCAAAAGATTACATGCGCCTAAAAGCAATCGAAAGGCGGATAAAGATAAACAGCGCCTAAACAAAATCTTTAAATTAGCGATTTCAAATTCACTCTTTTTTTTAAAGGGGGAAATACTGACTGCTGAATGCTGAACGTTAATTTAAAATTTAAATGATATCATTAAAACGTAAAACCTCAGTGAAGGGGTGAAACATTAAGACCCACCCCTAACCCCTCCCAAGAGGGGAATTTGATTATGCAACTTTTGTTATATGAATTTGTGTATAATCACAAGCTTTTTTAAGGAGGAAATGTTGACTGCTGAATGCTGAGCGCTGATAGCTAATTTATTAAAACAAACAGGAAACAATCCATGCAAAAAAATTTTTTATTGATTGGAATAGACGGAGGAGCAACTAAAGTCAGCGGCTGGGAAGTAAAATTTAATGAGGATGATAAAATTTTTACTTTGGGCGGCTTCCATGAAGAACGCGCCTACATTGACGTCCCAGGCTATCTGCCTGACTTTAAGCCGGTTGACATAGCGGTTCAATTAAAAGAACGCGGCAATCATAATATAAAACCAACGAAAGACGAAGAACAGCAAGCAGCCGTTTATGTGGAAGCCTGCGCACAAGTGATCGAAAGTATTGTAGAACAAAGCAGTATAAAAAAAGTCCTTATCGGTCTGGGTATGCCAGGACTAAAAAGCGAAGACAAACGAGGCATTTCCGTGGTAGCCAACGGACCGCGCATGATCCGTTATTCCAATCAATTAGAAAAACGATTGGGCATTAAAAATATTGAATTTGCAGCGCCTATACATCATTTAGGCAGCGACGCTGATTATTGCGGAATCGGCGAGAATTATTCTAAGGAAGGTTTATTTCGGGATGTTGCCAATGCTTATTACTTAGGCGGAGGCACAGGCGCGGCGGACGCCATGAAGCTGGATAATAAACTAATCCCCTTTGACCAAACTAAAGACTGGATAGCCAAATGCTGGGAAATGAAAAACAATGACGAAAGATCCTTGGAACGATTCGCTTCAGCCGGAGGCATTCAAAGCATTTACGCCGATCTTTCCAAAACGGATATTGCTGAATTAAATGAAAAAAATATTTATCCGCTGCAAATTGCCGAACTTGCCGTTAAGGGCGGCGTTGCGGCAAAAAAAACATTTGATCTGGTTGCAGCCAACCTGGCTTTTCTTTTGTATGAACGAATTACAACTTTATATGCAGGATGGCAGTCATTATTTGATTTTGTCAATCCCAGCCGTCCGCCCATAAAAGCGGATCATCCTTTTATTGGCAAAGTATTTGAGCGCATCATTATTGGGCAGCGTCTGGGTGAATTGTTTGATGATACCGGCGGAGGCAAAGTTTTAAAAGAGCCTGTTCTAATGGAATTAAATTCGATGATTCAAAATTCAACTTGTCTTGATACCAAAGCGAAGCAGCATTATAAAGATTTACAGAATATAATCGTTACTTCAAAATTGCGGGAAGCGCCGGCAATCGGCGCGGGGATTGATGCGTTTTTAACTCATTCCCTTCCCGCAGGGATCCCTGTGGGAAAATCCCCCTCTCTTTAAGAAATAGAGGGGGACTTGGAATTCAATTAACAATCTTGTCCCCTTCCCTATTTGTATTAGGGAAGGGCCTGCCCGCCTGAGGCGGGTGAAGGATGGGTAAAAAAGCTACGGAAAAAGTTTAAAGCACCTAAAGTGACTAAAGTGCACTAAATTGTAATACAATCTTATTAAGGAATTATAAAACATGCTGACGCCAAATATCATCCCGGATAAAGAGCCTCTTATCAGAGTAGGAATTATCCTTCCGGAAGACAGATACACATCTTTTATGGGTTATACGCCGGATAAGACAGATTATCAAATTGAATTTTCAGGACAATGTTTGCCGCTAAAATGCGGACAGCGGCTCTTTTTTAAATTAGAGCGGGATAATATCTATTTTAAATTAGGCAATCATGAATATCGTACCATAAATGAGGCGCGTTTGTATCCTGTTCAAGAGGTAAAAGGTCTTAATCCTAAAGACGGTATTCTTGTTAAAAATGTTATCGCCGGCAGAGGATTTCACTGGAAAAAATATATTGACGTTAACCTGCCGGATACAATTATTATTAAACGTTTCATGGACCGTTTATTAATGATTAACGAACTTCCAATTGAGCGGTACCTGATGTGTGTGGCAACATCAGAAATGAGCGCATCCTGTCCGCCGGCATTAATCGAAGCGCAAACCATCGCCGCCCGCTCATGGATGTTAGCCAATGTAGAGCAGAAACACCGCCAATATGAAATGGACGTTTGCAATGACGACTGCTGTCAGCGTTACCAGGGTACGACTTACTTAACAAATCAATCGGTCGAAGGAGCTTTAAATACGTATGGTCAGGTTTTGATTTTTAACGACAAAATCTGTGACGCCCGCTATTCTAAGAGCTGCGGCGGCGTGAGCGAATCTTTTGAAACAATTTGGGAAGGCGAGCCTCTGCCCTATTTGCAAGTTATTGCTGACGCCGATAAAGATCCGGAAGAATTATTAAAACCGCTTTCTGATGAAAACAATTTTATTAAATGGATTGAAAGTAATCCAATCACTTTTTGCAGCGGCAGGGTTGTACCTGAAAATCAGCTTAAGCAATACCTGGGCAGCGTTGATGAGCAGGGTGAGTACTTCCGCTGGAATAAAATTATTTTACAAAAAGAATTAACGGCAAATATTAATGATTTACATCGTATTGAAGCTGAATATATCTTAAATTTAAAAGTTATTAAGCGCGGGGGTTCTGGCAGGATTAATCATCTAACGGTGGAATATGTCGATAAAAACAAACAGAAACAAACGCTTCATTTGAAAAGTGAATATTCCATCCGGCAATCTCTGCATAAAAATTTTCTTTACAGCTCGGCGTTTATAATTAATACCGAAACAGGCGTTGACAAGATACCCGTTCAATTTCAATTGCGCGGCGCGGGCTGGGGGCACGGCGTTGGTTTATGCCAGATCGGCGCGCTGGGCATGGCATTGCAGAATTATTCCGCAAAAGAGATCGTTGTCCATTATTATCCCGGCAGCGTCCTGAAGCGGATATATTGAATTTAATAGAACATAGCTATGCAAATTCACCCTGTTAAATTAAAAATTAATTTAAATGGAAAATACGCAAATATTGTATTTAACGGGGTAAATTAGTGAAAATGATGCTGGATACTGGATACTAGATGCTGGTTGGAAATCCTGCTTTTGCAGGAATACCGATTACCGATTACTGATTACTGGTTACTGGTTGGAGTGGAGCATTCCGAAATCGGGACTATACAATAACATAGAATCTTGGAGAAAATATGAAAAACAACCAGCGGTCGCCTTGGTTTTGGGTGCCATCATTATATTATGCTGAAGGCATTCCTTATGTTGTTGTTATGATGGTCTCTGTTATATTTTATAAACGAATGGGCATTTCAAATACGGATATTGCTTTGTACACAAGCTGGCTGTATTTGCCGTGGGTTATTAAACCGCTGTGGAGTCCTGTGGTCGATATTTTTAAAACCAAGCGCTCCTGGATAATAGCCATGCAGCTTTTTATCGGGGCGGGTTTAGGCGGCGTAGCATTAACCGTTCCCCTGCCCGCTTTCTTCAAATTTACGCTGGCTTTTTTCTGGCTGTTAGCTTTTAGCTCCGCAACCCACGATATTGCGGCGGACGGCTTTTACATGCTGGGACTCACCAAACACGATCAGGCCTGGTTCG
>JAUXGF010000347.1 GCA_030622395.1 Calditrichaceae bacterium | reverse complement strand
TATTGAAGAGACTACCAATGACGATAAATTTAACCTTTGCCTCGCAGCTTCATCAAGCGGCGTCGTTCCGATTTCAAAGATAGTTAAACCAAACCGTTTTTATTCTGTTTTTTACGGCGAAATCCATTCGGAAAATCTAAAGGGAAAGAATTGCCGGATTCAACATGATTTTTTGCTTTCAGGAATTATAAACGAGGGATATGAATTTTTAAACCGCGTTGAAGGCGTTTTTTTGATTGCCTTGTGGGATCGGGAAAATCAAAACCTGCTTATAGCTAACGATGCTTTTGGACAATACCCGCTTAATTATTATTTTGAAAACGGGAACTTCATTTTTTCATCTCAGGCTAAGGCAATAACAAAAATTATTGAAAGCGCGGAATTAAACAGGCAGTCTCTGGCAGAGCATCTCGCTTACGGATTGATATTAAACGGGCAAACCTGGTTTAAGAATATCAAACGTCTTTGGCCTGGCAGTTGTCTGATTTACAAAGATAATAAATTATCTGAAATTCAGTATTACAAACCTATTTACACGCCAAAAAATGATATTAGTTTTTCAAAGAAAATTGAGAGTTTTGTTTTCGCTTTTAACGATGCTGTAAGAAATCGTTGGAATCAAAATGAGAATACCGCGGTTGCGCTGACAGGCGGGAACGATACCCGTATTATTTGGAGCGCATACAGCAAGGAAGGCATGAAAGCGACCGCTGTAACACATGGGAACCCCGATTCTTCAGATATGTTTATTGCAAATAAAATCAGTAAAAAGCTAAATGTTGTCCATCAAAAATATTTATTTGATTCCGCTCTCAAAGTCTTCCCTGATTCGGCGTCGAAATTGACGTTGATGAGCGAAGGCTTTCTGTCAATTGCCGGAGCTCACGCAGTTTCATATTATGAAAGTCTCCAAAATGATTTTGATGTTTTAATTGACGGCGCCGGAGGTCCTTTTTACCGCAGACAGGTTTTTAGGAAGTATTCCTTTGAAAAATTCCATCATCCCTCTCTTGCATCATTTTTCAATAATATTTTATTAAAACGTCATTTTATAAACGGAGTCGTAGAAAAAGATTTTGCAAACGAGACCGGAGAAATAATATATAATAAATTAAAAAAATACTTTAACAAATATTCTGAATACGGACAAAAGGAAGATCTTATTGATTTGTTTTATTTTCATCAATTTGCCGGTTTAAGTTATTCGGCAAACGTTCTTTTGCAGTCTCATTTTATTAAATGCCGCCAGCCGCTTTACGACCGCCATTTATTTAATTTAGCCAGGACTTTTACTTACCGCCAGCGGAAAAGATTATCTTTATACCGCCGGATCATACATATAAACGAACCTAAACTTGAAGACATACCTTTGGTAAGTTCATCGACAATTGTACCATATAAAGGTTTTATTTGGAAAAGAATAATCCCTTTTGGGATAAATTATTTTGCGGCTAAAATCAATCTTCCGAATTCTTTTCGTATCCGCCGGGGTATTCCCCCATTTAATATCTCAGAATTGTTTAGAGATCAATTAAACAGCTATTTAAAAGAAATATTATTAGACCCTCTAACATTAAAAAGGCCCTTTTGGGACGGCGGGCGATTTGAGCAAATGATTAAAGAACATGAATCCGGGAGTCAAGACTATAGCGATACTTTTAGTAATTTTATGACTGCCGAATTATTTTTAAGGGACTTTTTTTAACAGATTATTTTTATGGGTCTATGTCGAATAGTGTGGGTAATTTCTAATTATCTAAACCCATTTGTCATTTCGAATCCTGACGCTTTGGGAGGGTGAGAAATCTTACTACTCAAAATCAACGCTTAAATCTCTCCATTCAGGGTTTTTCAAATTAACTAATTTATTTTTCTTTTCGCGTCTCCATTTCTTGATTTCTTTTTTCCTGACGATTGCCAGACGGATATCCTGAAACGTCTTAAAATATATTAGCTTATTTACATTATATTTTTGAGTAAATCCCTTAATAACTTTATGCTTATGTTCATCATCTTCGACGTAAATCATTTGTAACGCCAATGTATATTACTTTATTACTCCAATTGGCCATGATATATACAAAATAATAATCAAAACGCTGCATTTAAGATTTCTCGTCGTGGCAAAGCCACCCCTTCGGGGAAATGACATTTGTTGGCTTTTATTGATATCTTCGAACAAACTACCCACACAAAACGATATAGACCCTTTTTTATAGGACATAAAATCAACTATAATATCAACAATAATGTAACAAGTCTTTGGTGAAATATTCTTGAATAATCCATCCTTTTGATAAATTGGGATCGCGTGTCTATAATTGATACAATTCCCGATTTACATGCTTTCCCTATTTTTTTGCGATTAAAATTAAATATGAAACCTTTGGTATGATTAAATTAAACAGCCTGTCAAAAAGCTTCCAAAGTACAAAGGGCAGCTTTTTACATAAAAGATTGAAATGCAGTCTGTTTGCCGCTTTATTACAAGCTAATGAATACTTTACAGGTATTAATCCGGCTTCTTCTATAAAATGTTTTAATTTCACTTCATCAAATGAATGTAAATGAGCGTTTGTTGGAGTCGGTTTATTACAATGAATACAAATCTGGTATTTAATTTTTTCTTTATAAGGAACTGAAACAATCAATACCGAGTCTTTTTTTAAAATCCGCTTTATTTCTTTAAGAGCCTGGGCGGGATTATCAAGATGTTCTAATACCTCTGATAAAATCACTAAATCAAAGCTGGAATCAGTAAAAGGTAATTGATAGGCGTCGCCTGCTGTAGGAAATATTTTTAAAGATGATAATTCTTTGATCCGCTTTAAATTTTTAAGTGAAATATCAAGCGGTAAATAAGTTATATCATATTTTCCTAAAAATTCTAAAGCCTGCCCGCCGCCGCTGCCGATTTCCAAAATGCGATCATTTTTTTTAATTCGATATAAATGACAAAATTCCTGGTACCGCCTGCGGATAGTTTGTTCTTCAAACTTATCAGTTGTGAAATAATCGTTTAATTCGGCGTCGGTTTTATAGTGGGCAATATAATCTGTGTACTTAAGCTTGCTGTTCATAAAATAAGTTATTTTAGTCCCCAATAATTATTTAATAATATTTTCATTTAGACGTCATCAATATAATTTCCATTGGAATTCATGTCAATTATTTACATGGTATAGAATTCTATATTATCAGGAAAGATTTAACAACTAAGCAACCTTTAATATCTAAAGCCGTATTTAAGTTCCTAAAAAAGCATATTTCAATTTATCGCCTTTATTATGCCGCTGATACTATTAAATAAACCGTTAAGCTGTTTTTTCTTTTGAAGTGGTAAATATTTAGTATAATTGATATAATTTTTTAAGTACAATTCCATAATGTGAAATAATGTGAATTAAAATTTGGAATTGGAAATTGGGAATTAATTTGGAAATATAGTATGTTGTTTTTATCTATTTTGTTATTTATTTTTGTGTTTAATTTACACCGCTAATTCTTTAAGGAGTTAAATAATGGGAATGAATGCGATATTTTATAATAAACGAATCTTTCATTATATTTGGTTTTACTCATTTCTGATAATTGTATTACACTTTCCCCTGCACGCTCAACAGACGCAGGATCAAATTTACCTATCAATGGAAGAGGCTATTTCAAGGGCGCTGACTTATAACAATCAAATGCGCGCCGGGGAATTTGCCGTTAAAAAAGCCAACTGGGATAAAAAGCACGCCTGGACATTGCTTATGCCTACCGTAAGCCTTAATTCAAGATATACATGGATTGATGACAGCACCTTTGCTTTACGTGATTTTAGCCGTTATTTTCAAGATCCCGATTCACCTTTTCAAATCCCGCAAACGGTTTTTCAGAAATCATATTATACATCTCTTGACGTGTCTATGCCTATTTTCAACGGGGCTATATTGAACGGGCTTTTTATAGCTAACGCTAATGAAGACGCCGCCCGACAGAT
>JAUXGF010000271.1 GCA_030622395.1 Calditrichaceae bacterium | reverse complement strand
AGATATCACATCCAGTTCCCCTCTATTTTTGAAAGAGAGGGGGCTATGGGCTGAGTTTTGGGAGAAAAATCTAATGCGGAATTTCCGAATATTCACACCGCCGCGTTTAATTATTATTGCAGGATTGGTTTTCGGGGCGCTTGCTTCGCTGTTAACAGAATGGGGGAATCCTGCCAATATGGGCATTTGTGTGGCTTGTTTTTACCGCGATATTGCCGGGGCGCTTGGTTTACACCGCGCCGCAGTGGTGCAGTATATCCGTCCTGAAATAATAGGATTTGTTTTAGGAGCGTTTATTTCGGCTCTGGCTTTCCGTGAATTTAAATCCAGGGGCGGATCGGCGCCGTTAGCGCGTTTTTTCTTAGGCGCATTTTTTATGATCGGCGCTTTAGTGTTTCTCGGCTGCCCCGTCCGCGCTCTGCTAAGGCTTGCAGGAGGCGATCTGAACGGCATAACCGCTCTTGTCGGCGTGATCTTTGGCGCTTTTATAGGAATTCAATTTCTAAAAGGCGGATTCACCTTGGGCAGGTCCGGCAAAATGAATACTTCGGCAGGATGGCTTATGCCGGTTGTTATGTTCAGCTTATTATTATTGCTTATTTTCCAAGCGGGTTTCCTTTTCTTCAGCGAAAAAGGGCCGGGCGCGATGCATGCCTCTATTGTGATCTCATTATCAGCGGGGCTGTTAATCGGTTTTTTATCACAAAGAACCAGGATGTGTTTTGTCGGCGGCTGGAGAGATTTGATCTTAGTAAGGGACTCATATTTATTCAAGGGAATCGCATTCTTTTTCATCGGAGCTGTAATTTGCAATGCTGTAATCGGCAATATTCATTGGGGATTTACCGGGCAGCCGGTTGCGCATGACAATCATCTCTGGAATATTTTAAGTATGACTTTAGCCGGATTAACCGCAACTTTATTAGGCGGATGCCCCTTACGCCAGACAATCCTTTGTGGGGAAGGTGATTCCGACGCCGCGGTAACTGTACTCGGTATGTTTGCCGGAGCTGCAATTTCCCATAATTTCCATTTAGCCAGCAGCCCTAAAGGAGTTGGTGAGTGGGGTCCGGAGGCGGTTATAATAGGATTGATTTTTTCATTGGCTGTTGGATTTTTAATGAGAGAAAAAGCATAGCGGGCAGTTTCAGTCATTTATTGTCATATAAGTTAATATAAGATAAAGCTCATCATTAAGTCATTGACCTAATGATGTGAAGCAAATGACAATTAATGACAGCGAAGCTAAATGCCAATAAGTCTATTCAAACCTTTTTCTGGGATAAATCAATAAAGGAGATATAATAATGATAGAAGTTAACGCCAAAGGTTTTTCCTGCCCTATACCGATGGTTAGAAGCAAAAAGGCTATGGATGAAAATCCGGGTAAAAATATTTTAGTAATAGTGGATGAAACCGCACAAAAAGATAATGTTTCACGATTGGCTGAAAACAATGGTTATTCCGTCAATGTAAATGAACTTGACACTGAATACCGCTTGGAATTAATCCCTCCTAAAAAATAAGAAAGAGGATAACATTTATGGCGCTGTTTAAAAGGAAGAAAGAACAATCATTTGACGGAGAAGGTTTACTGCTTTTTGTCCAGGTGCCGGATGCTATGAAAGCAGAGAAGATTCTCAAAAATTCCGGTTACATAATTAAGCTTGTAGCGCCGCCGCCTGCTCTGCGTAAGGGCTGCGATTTAGCTTTGCAGATAAATTTAGTAGAACAACCCGGCATTGAAAGGACTCTAAAGGAAAAGGACGCTGAATATATAGAGATCACACCGTTAAAAAATGAAAATCAGGAGATTTTAGGAATCGTTAAAATAACTGATTTCGATAATGCGGTAATGATCAAAGCCGGGAATATGAAGCTTACTTTTGATAAGAAAAGCGGCGTTATTCTGAATATATCCGGGGGCGGATGTCCTGATATTCCTTATCTCTATATCGAATTGATTGATAAGAAAATTACTGAAGCTCTCAGACCAAAAGATATCGGTTTCACATTATGCGCTTTAATGCTGGAAAGGGCTTTGGATGAATCTCTGGAAATCTGGGAAGGGAGGAAATAAAAATGATGCTTCTTGCGGGAACGGTTCCTATCAAAGACCTGCCCTTAACTTTTGGTAAAGCAAAATTAGAGGGACAGTATTTAATTATAAATGATTGTTATATTCCCTGCACTCAAGGCACTGGGGCTATGATTAGCGCAGCCTTAGCCGCCGCCGATTACTTAAACCTTGAACCGCCCTCTGTTTTAATTGCCGGCGATATCGGCAGGGGAGAGGGAAGCAGGCAAATTTACAAATATCTGATTAATGAAATACCGCGGCTTTTTCAAAATGTATCCGCCTTTTCTCCCAATGTATTAGCGCTTCACTATTGTCTTCCCAATATGGGTTTAATGAGGAAGCTTTGTGAATCCGTTAAAAAATGCGCTGAAAAGCCTGTTATGATTGCCGACGCCGCAGCGATGTACGCCGCCAAAGCCGCCGGATTAGCGTCGGAGTTTGATATCTTTACCCCGGACTCTGCCGAAACTTCCTTTCTCGCCGATCATGAAGCCGCTCATCCCGCTTATATCAGTAAACACCTTTTTAATGCCAATGCAGCCGCAATCCCTGAATTAGCTACCGCCGCATATAAACATAAAAATGCAGCCCGCTTATTATTAGTTAAAGGGGAGACAGATTATATTGTCAGTAGGGGCGAAATTGTGGAGACTGTTACTGAACCTAACATCCCTGAATTAGAAGCCATCGGGGGAACAGGCGATACTATTACCGGTTTAACAGCCGCTTTTGTTTACGCCGGTTTGGAGTTACATGAGGCGGCGGTAATTGCAGCTAAGACAAACCGCATGGCTGGTAAATTTGCCCTCCCTACGCCTGCTACCAGGGTTTGGCAGATTATCGAACAATTTCCGGCTGTGTTCAAAGAATATCTCTGCAAGTGGAGCGGGGTTTGTCTTGCGGAGGGTGAACGGTTAACCGCGCTTCCATGATAGAACACGGATGACGCGGATAAAGCTGATTTTCACGGATTTGTTAATCAAAACGATACTTGATGCTTGATACTGGATATAAGAACTCGAACATTCACACAAAAGCGGGATTTACTCTCCGCTCCAACCAGCATCAAGTATCCAGCATCCAGTATCCCCGTAAAAGCGGGATTTTCTCTCCGTTTCAACAAGCGTCTATTTGGTTTTACATGATTAAAGAAAAGAAGTTAAGCCGATGATTTTAAGTGATAAGATTGATATTTTTGATTTAAAGATAACGAACTAATTTCGGTCAACAATATGTTATACCGCTTATAAAATTCCAACAAAGTTTAGCAATAAAATATTTATGGTATTGACATAATACTCCGTATGGTGTATTTTAAGCTAAAAAAGTTTGAGGAATAATATGAAGATTCAAACGAGCGTAAGAGTGGAAGATACATTATATAATGAAGCAAAAAATATTTTCACAAAATTTGGCCTTAGTTTTGGTGATGCTGTAAATATCTTTTTAGCTAAAGTAGCTATGGAAAAATGTATCCCTTTTGATTTAAGTATCCCTTCGGAAGAATTGAAAAAGAGATTTACCAATTTGGAAGATAATAAGAATACACAGATATACAATACTGCAAATGAATTATTTGAAGATTTGGGAATCTGAATTTGCTTGAAATAAAAATTGAGAAGTCTTTCAAGAAAGATATAGAAAGAGATAAGAAAAGCGGATTATATTCAAATATAGATTTTGAAATTTTAAAAACAATAATTGCAGCCCTACAGAATCAGGATAGTTTAAGCCCCAAATATAAAAGACATCCATTAAAAGGAAAATTAAAAGACATAGAATCAGTTCATATCAAAAACGATTGGTTGCTTATATTTAAGATTGATGAACATTATCTAAATCTAATCATGTTAGGTAAACATACCCAAGTCTATAAGAAATTCAAATAGAATTAAAAATATTTTAATAATCCCATTTTTGTGTACAATACTTACTAAGGAATGAATACACGATTTCATATCATGGCGCGGCATTTCGTTTTTTTTAAGTTTCATTGTTTCGGGAACGCTTTTACTTTAAGTGATTTTACCGGTTGTATAAAACCGCAGCTTAGCTTGGGCGAACAGCGATTGCTATAAAAAAGATAAAAGAAAAATATAAACAATTGTATTTATACTTCTAAATTGAGTGGATAAACACAATGGATATACACACACGTTACCCAACATAATAAAGAACGAAACAGGAGACTTTAAAATGAAAAAATTAATTGTAATTCTGTTGGTTTTAATATCAACAAATTCTTTTGCACAAGAAAAGCTAGGATTATTGATAATTGCACATGGTTCCCCTGCAAAACAATGGAATCAACCTGTTCTTAATATAGAAAATCAGGTTAAAGAATTGCTAAAAACAAAAAATGTTACAGACTTTGATGAAGTACGAGTTGCATTAATGGAATTTACTGAACCATCAATTGTTACTGTTGTAAAAGACATGGAAAATAAAGGCATTACAAAAGTATATGCTTTGCCTTTGTTTATAGCACCTTCCGGTCATTCACTTTATGATATTCCTACAATTCTCGGACTTTATTATGATCAGGAAATGATTGATGATATTAAAGAAGAAGGGGTAAAAATTGTTGATACAAAAATTAAGATTACAATCGGACCTACATTGGATTATGAAAATGTGTTGAAGGATATTTTATTGGATAAAGTAAAAAATCTATCAGATAATCCGGCAGAAGAAGCCTTTATAATCCTTGCGCATGGGGATAAGAATTTTAAGCCGATTTGGGAAGAACTAACTAATGAAACAGGAAATTACATTATTGGAAAAACAGGCATTGAGTATTTTGATAAAGCATT
>JAUXGF010000435.1 GCA_030622395.1 Calditrichaceae bacterium | reverse complement strand
GGCGCTTTTAATCTTGTGCGTCAATGTATGCTGCCGCCGCGCGATAAAACACAATACAATTATTATGTATTCTCGCGCAATCCGGTATGGGGCTGGGGACACGGGCACCAGGTTATGCATGAATCCCTTTCCATGCTGAGTTATGTTTATTTAGACGCCAAGTCGGCACAGAAATCGCAGCGTATTTATATTGAGCAGCAATATGAAGACGGCTTGATCGGTTACAGGCACGGCCCGCGCGGTCCGCAGGTCTATCCGCACGAAGGCAAAGCGACCACATCCGCGCCGTTTTTTTCATGGACAAATTGGGAAATTTATAAAGTTAGCAAAGATAAACAATTTTTAAGGGACGCTTATGATGCGGGTGTAAAATATATTCACTATCTGGAAAAAGAACGCGATCAGGACGGCGACGGTATGTTTGAATGGGGACCTTATGGAATTATCGAAAATGTACGCGACGGCTGGAATGTGGTGTTTCAATTATTCTCAGAAGGGGAAGACGAGGGGCGTGATATTTCTGATGAACTGGACGCGCTTGATTTAACAACGCAGACCGCCAACGAGATGTATTATCTGAAACTCATGGCTGAAGAGTTGGGCGATGAGCAGGATGTAAAACAGTGGCGGGAAAAGTTTGAAAAGATCAGATCATTAATAAATAAATTTATGTGGGATAAGCAGGATAAATTTTACTATCACGTTGCTATGAAGGATAATTCTTTTTTATTTGAAGGCGAGAGTCTTAAACGCAAGGAAATTATCGGACTATTGACGCTGTGGGCGCGGATACCCGGCAAAGAGCAGGCTGGGGAATTAGTTAATCATTTAAAAAACGAAGACACATTCTGGCGTAAATACGGCGTGCCCACACTGGCGGCGGATGATCCGCATTACACGGCTTTTGTTGACGGATGCTGCCGCTGGAACGGGCCGATCTGGCTGCTGTGGGATTATATGCTGCTCAACGGTCTGCAAAATTACGGCTATAAAAAAGAAGCAAAGCAGTTAGCCGATAAAATGATGTTAGCCGTGACAACCCAATTAGAACGCAACCACCGTTTCTGGGAATCTTTTAGTCCCGATTATCCGGTACAGGAATGCCCGTCGAATTACATTTGGGATTCGATTATGGCTAAGGTTTTGATTGATGTGTATGGTGAGTGATGAAGACAACTCACCCCCTAAATCCCCTTCTCTTTAAGAAATAGAGGGGGACTTGGAATTCCCCTCTTGGGAGGGGCTAGGGTTTGCATTTTCGTTTAACCCCTATCAACTGTAATCTGAAAGAAGGAATATGAATAAACTGAATTTATCGGAACATCCGCACCGCAGATATAATATTTTAACCGGTGAATGGATTTTAGTCTCTCCGCACCGCGCTAAGCGTCCATGGCAGGGTAAGGTGGAAGATACGCCGCCGGAACATCGTCCGTTGTATGATCCGAAATGCTATCTGTGTCCGGGAAATGAACGCGCCGGCGGAGTAAAAAATCCAATCTATAAAGAAACTTTTGTTTTTGATAATGATTTCGGCGCCCTGCTGCCGGACACGCCGGCGTTAAGTGTGAATCACGAAAACCTGCTTATTGCCAAAGGCGAGCCGGGTATTTGCCGGGTGATCTGTTTTTCACCGCGTCACGATCTAACCCTGGCTGAAATGGAAGTCAGCGATATTAAACAAGTGGTCAACGTATGGACTGATGAATTTAAAAGATTGAGCAAAAAGCCGGAAATCAATTATGTGCAGATTTTTGAGAACAAAGGCGCCTTAATGGGCTGCAGCAATCCCCACCCGCACGGACAAATTTGGGCAGATAATACTATCCCGAATGAACCGGCTAAAGAATTGAAAAAATTCCGGGAATATTATCAAAAAAATAAACGATGCCTTTTATGTGATTATCTAAAACTGGAATTAAAATTAAAAGAACGCATTGTTTGTATGAATGATCATTTTATTGCCCTTGTGCCTTTCTGGGCGATCTGGCCCTTTGAAACGATGATTTTAAGCCGCCGCCATTTCGGCTCATTATTAGAAATAAATGATTCGGAAAAGGAATCTCTTGCGGATATTATAAAAAGGATCACTACGCGATATGATAATTTGTTCAAAGTTTCTTTCCCATATTCGGCGGGATTTCATCAATCGCCCACTGATGGTGAAGATCATGTGGAGTGGCATTTTCATTTGCATTTTTATCCGCCGTTGTTAAGGTCGGCAACGGTTAAAAAATTTATGGTTGGATTCGAAATGCTGGCTAATCCACAACGAGATATCACGGCAGAATGGAGCGCCATGAAATTAAAGAACCTTTCGGAAATCCACTTTAAAAATACAGAATATGTTAAATAACCAAATGTAGAGCCGAGGCACTGCCTCATCTCTACTTATGGGAATTTTCTTTCTTATCACGCTATCCGCTTCACGCTCCACGCTTTTCGTCTTTATATCTTATATTATTTATCTTACCTATTGTTTTGAAATAGATTATCTGCTATTTTCTTTCATATTTTAAAAATCATCAAAACTAGGAACTATTGATGCCCCAAACATCTAAACAGCAGCTCGGTAAAAAGGGAGAACAGATTGCCGCAGAGCATTTAGAGAATATTGGTCATCAAATTATGTTTCGTAATTATCGCAAGGGCAGAAGCGAACTGGATATAATCTCTAAAGCAGATAACGTTGTAGTAATCAGCGAAGTAAAAAGTTATTTTGCCGATCCGCTTGGGCCTGCCGAATATCGCGTTAATAAAAAGAAGCAAAAACAAATAGTAAAAGGCGCTTATGCTTTTTTGCATCAATATCCCGAATATCAGGGTATGTCTGTGCGTTTTGATGTTTTGATAGTTGATTTCTCAAATTATCCGGCGAAGACAACTCATCATGAAGGAGCTTTTTTTGATGAGGATGGATGGTAGGGGAAGAGCGTAGGGCGGTGAGCGGAGAGCGTGATAAGAGGAAAACTTTCCCATCGCGAAGTGGTTTCTGCGGAAGAGGGGCGCTGCGTGAAAAGATTAAAGATTAAAGAAATAACAATGC
>JAUXGF010000147.1 GCA_030622395.1 Calditrichaceae bacterium | reverse complement strand
GACAAGGATTGAAACGAGGGTGACAACGTTTTAATGGATACGGCTGTTTTGACTTTAAATTCATAATCCATCAAGACAAGGATTGAAACCCCTTCTTACGCTATCCGCTTCCCGCTCTACGCTCTCCGCTTCCCGCTCCAATCACTTCTTCCAAAAAGACGAGGTAAAAAGTATTATAACCGTAAAAACCTCTAACCTGCCTACGAGCATTAAAAAAGATAAAAACCATTTGCCTGCAATCGGTATTTGGGCATAGTTATCTGTTGGACCGACATTGCCTAAACCCGGGCCGATATTATTGATTGTAGCCGCCACGCTGCCGAAGGATGTTTCGATATCTAATCCTAACGAGCTCATAAATAATATACCAACAACAAAGAGCAATATATAAAACAGAAAAAAACCGGTAATATTGGTGACAATTTCTCTGGAAACAACATTATCGCCAATGCGCACCGGCAGTATGGCTTGAGGATGGATCAGCCGCTTTAGTTCATTTAAGCCGAATTTAAGCAATATTAAAGAGCGGATAATTTTCATGCCCCCGCCTGTAGAACCGGCGCAGCCGCCGACAAACATTAAAATAAATAATATCAACTGAGAAGAACTCGCCCACTGTTCATAATCCGCCGTACCATAACCGGTAGTCGTAAGGATAGAGACTACTTGAAAAATCGAATGCTGAGCGGTTCTAAACAAACTATTATCGCTATGCCGCCAGACATCGACGCCAATTGCTAATGAGGCGGCAAAAATTATTCCTATAAAAAAAACAGCTTCCGGGTCTTTCCAGTAAATAAAGAGCTTACCTTTTAAGGCGCGATAATGCAATGCAAAATTTGCCCCGGCCATTATCATAAAAACGATAATTATATAATCTATTAAAGCGCTGTTATAAAAACCGATGCTGGCAGTTTTTGTGGAAAACCCGCCGGTCGCCATTGTGCCGAATGTATGACAAACAGCGTCGAACCAATTCATCCCTGCAAATTTAAGCAGTATGGCTTCGGCTGCGCTTAATAAAACGTACACGCCCCAAAGTAATTCGGCAGTGTGTTTAATACGGGGGCTTAATTTATCAGGCGTGGGTCCCGGCACTTCCGCTTTAAAAAGCTGCATCCCGCCAACGCCAAGCAAGGGCAAAATAGCCAGCGAAAATAAAATGATACCCATGCCGCCCAGCCAGTGTGTGAATGACCGCCAAAACAGCAAGCCGTGGGGCAAGGCTTCAATGTTTGTCAAAATGGAAGCGCCTGTTGTTGTAAAGCCGGACATTGTTTCAAAAAAAGCGTCTGTGTACGAAGGAATAAATCCGGAAATTTTAAAAGGCAGGGCGCCGATTGCGGCAAAAAGCAGCCAGCCGAAGGTCACAATCAAAAATCCGTCTTTGGCATGAAGTTCGGTTTTTGTCCGCGTAATAAAAAAACCGATTAAGCCCAATGCCAAGGCAATGGCGATAGTTATTATGAACGCAAAAAAATCACCACCGCCATAAAAATATGCAATCAAAGCTGGAATGCATAAAGAAAGCCCTAATAAAATAAGCAAGGCGCTTAAAATATGACTGACAGCTCGAAAATTAATCATAGTATATCTTTATATAGTTGAGCATAATTAAACCAAAATAGATTCTGGATACTGGATGCATGATGCTGGGTGGAGCGGAGCGGAAATCCCGCCTTTGCGGGAATACTTGATAATGGTTACTGATCACTGATCACCGGCTACCGATCACCAAATCCCGGCTGAAACAAAGCATCTATTTTGGTTTAATTTTACTGAAGTTTTACAAAAATTATACTGGCTATTGGGCTCCACCATTTGGGACGCTCCGATCCAACCAGTATCCAGCATCCAGCATCCAGTATCAAGCACCCAGCATCATTTCTTTTTTATGTTGCTTAATTGAAAAATTTTTCTACTTCATTTATTGCCGTTGGCAGGACAAACAACACAACTTTATCGCCGGCTTTAATTTGCGTACTGCCAACAGGGATAATTACCTGATCGCCGCGCATAACGGCGCCTAAAATGGCGTCCTTTGGGAAACCCAAATCAATCAAAGGCTTCTTAGTAACCTTAGACCCTTTATTAGCTATCATTTCAATGACTTCGGCTGCGATACCCGGAATAGATGTAACGCTCACAACAGCGCCGCGCCGGATGAATTTCAAAATCCCGCTGACTGTTAACAGTTGTTTGGATATATAAGCGTTAATGCCGATAGTTGGTATAATCGGCGAATAACCGGCTTTGTTAATCAAAGAAATTATTTTTGGCACTTGCAGATGTTTCGCTATAAGACAGGATACAATATTGGTTTCGTCATCGCCGGTAACGGCAATAAAAGCGTCCATATCGATGATACCTTCCAGCGCCAACAAATCTAAATCAAGCCCGTCGCCCTTAATAACTAACGCTTTTTTAAGTCTTTCAGCTAAATTATTCGATTTATCAGCATTAGATTCAATGACCTTTACATTGTGCTGTTTTTCTAATTCATGGGCAATAAGATATCCTGTTTGACCGCCGCCTAAGATCATAATATTTTCAATTTCAACGTCTTCTTTTCCTGTAATCCGCATAATATCTTTAACATTATCTTTGGGAGCTATTATAAAAATTCGGTCGTTAGCTAAAAATATGTCGTTGCCGCGTGGTATTTTGGTGACGTCCCTCCTCTGTATGGCAACAGTTCGTGATGAAAAACCTTCATGTTCCTTTGCCAGTTCAATAAGTGTTTTATTAATTATGGGCGCATTTTTATCTAATTGAATACCCATAAGAATAATCTTCCCGCCGGCAAATTCGATAACATCCGTAGCCGCGCTTTGCTTTAAAAGCCTTACAGCTCCTTGAGCGGCGACAGACTCCGGATGAATGATTAAATCAATATTAAATTTTTGAGCGTTAACCGGGGCGTCGCTTCGTAAAAACTCCCTGTTCTTAACGCGGGCAATGGTTTTTTTAACACCATATTGTTTTGCCATAATAGCCGCTAAAAGATTAACTTCATCCGAATTGGTGACTGATACCAACATATCGGCTTTTTTTATACCGGCTTTTTCCAATATGGAAAAACTTGTGCCGCTGCCCTGATAAACCTGCGCGTCCAGTCCTTCGACCGCCCTGCTGTAATTATCGTGATTTTTTTCAACCAGGACAATGTCATGCCGTTCATAAGAAAGCATCTTTGCTAAATTATAGCCGACGTCGCCTGCGCCAATAATAAGTATATGCAAAAAAGAACCTCTTCTCTTTTAAATAGATGCTGGATACTGGATGCTTGTCACTGGATGCTGGTTGGAGCATTTTCATTTAGGATGCTCACTTCAATAACAGAATTAAATCCACACCTGATTTGCAAATTAAAATTTCTTAATAATTTCGATTGTATGATCTATGTCCTGATCATTTATATCTAAATGAGTTACCACTCTTAAACGAGTTGATGAGAAAGCCTGTACTTTTATTCCTTTCTCAGCTAATTCGGCTGCAATTTGCGGAGCCGGCTTTTTATTTAAACTTGTATCAATAATAACGATGTTTGTTTGTACGCCTTGTAAATCCACTACAAATCCTGAAATAGTATTAAAAACTTCAGCCAACAAACGAGCGCGGCGATGGTCATCTTTTAAGCGCTCTAAATTATTTTCAATAGCATAGAGCGCCGCTGCCGCTAAAATGCCGGCCTGGCGCATACCACCGCCATAAGCCTTCCTATAATAATGAGTGCTGTCTATAAATTCAGCGCTGCCGGCGGCAATGGAACCTATCGGGGCGCCTAAGCCTTTAGAAAAACACAGTGAAACAGAATCAAAATACCCGGCATATTCTTTAATTGATATTCCGCTGACAACAGATGCATTCCACAGGCGCGCTCCGTCTAAGTGCATCTTCAGATTATGCTCATCTGCCAAACGGCGCATTTCTTTAATCTTTTTTATAGGATAAATCGTACCGCCCCAGCGATTATGCGTATTTTCCAAAGATATCAACCTGGTTTGCGCAAAATGATGATCCAACGGGCGGATTGCTTCCTTAACGTTTTCATAGTCAAGAACCCCGTAATTTCCTAAAATAGGATGTAACTGCACACCGGAAAGCAGCGCCGGAGAACCCGCTTCATAATTAAAAATATGCGACCTGTATTCACAAATCACCTCCTCACCGGGTCTGGTGTGGGCGTTTATGCAAATCTGATTTGCCTGCGTCCCGCTGCTTACAAATAATGCCGCTTCTTTGCCTGTCAGTTCCTTTACTTTTTCCTGAAGGGAGTTAACGGTGGGGTCTTCGCCAAAAACATCATCGCCCACTTCAGCCTGCGCCATCCTCTCACGCATTTCAGGTGAGGGCTTGGTAATTGTATCGCTTCTTAAATCAATTATTCTCATTAATCCTTATCCTGTTTCTATTAAAAGTTTCAAGTTAAATACATTAATAAATTGATGCAAGCTGAATTATTTTATATGAAAATAGAAAATGCCACAAAGACACTAAGACACGAAGGAATAATTAATTTCCAAATACTTAGAGCCTTTGCCTGTCCCTGCCTCCGCCTCAGGCAGACATGCCCCTCTCATTAGAGAATAGAGGGGACTTGGATTCCCCACTTTGGAGGGGTTAGGGGTGGGTTTGCATTTTACATCTTTTTCCCTTCCCTATTGTATTAGGGAAGGGCTAGGGATGGGTAAGAAAAAGCTATCCCCACAGGAATAGACTTTTCCCAAAGTACGGAACATATTCGTGCGTTATTCATTTAGTACGTCATTTCATGAAAATTTACATTGGAATACATTTGGATATGATATTTGTACAATTAATAAATAACCATTAACGAGGATTACAAATAAAAAACCCCGTTCCGATTATCCGGAACGGGGCTAAGCCTTAACTTTAAAATCTAATTATATGAGTTATTTTATGAGCATCATCTTCTTTACACAATTAAATTTACCGGCTTGTACACGATAAAAATAAATCCCGCTTGAAAGGTTTGCAGCGTTAAAATCAATTTCATGGTACCCTGCTTTTTTATGCCCTTTATATAGAGTCTCAACTTTTTGACCGACAGCATTATAAATTTCAATCGACACATTACTTGCATTTGGTAAACCATAACTAATTTTAGTAACAGGATTAAAAGGATTCGGGTAATTCTGGAATACTTTGAATTGCTCAGGTATTTTAGTTACATCATCCTTAATACCGCTTGTAAACTTTTCAACATATTCAAAAAATTGATTCACAGGAAGATTTGTATAAATATCAACCGTACCTGATCCCGGCCATTCAATATATATAGAATCAATAATAGTGGCAAATCCTAATCCAAAATGCGCTCTTAAGCTGTTTTGCCCTGCTGCGCCTGTCTGACCGGAAATTTCACGCATTTGCTTGGTAACGCCGGCTGAGCCGCCTATATCAGCTACGACTCTAACTTTAGCGCCTATTCCGCTCTTATTAGTATTACCGTTTCCCTTAACGCTAATCACTGCAAAGCTGCTGTCGCTGCCTTTATTCATATATAACAACGGTTTGCCGTTACGGGCTACAATTAAGTCTAAACTGCCGTCATTATTAATATCCGCAGCAGCAGCGCCGCGTCCGTTTCCCCTTCCCGACCCGTAGCCCGGATCTAAATTTTCAACAAAGCTTGTTATAGGCGTTAAATTATAAAGAGAGTCTCCGCTGTTCATATAAAGCCTGCTGATATTATTCGCGTCAGCGCCGTCATTTGCAACGAATAAATCTAAATCGCCGTCATTATCAAAATCACCCCAAACGCTGCCTTTGGAATACTGAAATGACGTATCAAGATCATCGTTTCCCTTTACCCTAAAAAAATGGGTTGTCGATGTGGTACTTTCATTTTCATATAAATAATTCCACCCTGTTGTATTTCCATCAATAATATTTGCAAGGAATAAATCCATATCGCCGTCGTTATCATAATCACCCCAACTGACGCCCATAGTGGAGGTGATATTATCAGCGCTCTGAAAAGTATCTGTTAATACTTCCGTAAAACCGCTTCCGTCATTTTGCCATAATCTGTTTCGATTGCCGAATCCGTTGCCATTGAAAATATCATAATAGCCGTCGTTATTATAATCACACCAGCCAAAGCCGGATCCGAATGTGCTATAACTGTTTTCGGTATCATCTTTTATAATATCGCCGATTTCAGCGTCTGTCTTTTCCGTAAACGTTCCATCCCCGTTATTTTCGAAAAAGGAATTTTGCGCTTTCATCGGCCCAAAACCGCCGACTTTTCCGTTATCAACAAATACGTCTAAATAGCCGTCGTTGTCGTAATCGCCCCAGCTTAAATGTCTGGAATCTTCAACAACGTCTACAATATCTCCGGCTTCTGTTTCATTAACTAATCCCGTCGGTCCATTACGAAACAAACTATTTTTTTTAGGCGTGTGATCGCCAAAAGGAGGGCTGGGCCCATCTTGGGCGTTTGCTACATATAAATCAATATAGCCGTCATTATTATAATCCCCCCAGGTGGCGCAGCCTGAAGTGCTGTCAACATCGGTAACGCCTTCAATATTTTGCTTTTTTAAACTATCAGTTCCATCATTCTTAAAGAGAAGATTTAAATAGTGTGAACCGTCGGTTGAATTACCCTTTGTAATATAAACATCTACCCAGCCGTCATTGTTATAATCGGCAAATGCAACTCCTTGCGATTCAGTTTGGCTTGTATCCAAAACTACCGCCGCATTAAAGGGATCACCCTGCGCAAATAGCTGCGCTGTAAAAATAAGTACTAAAAAAATAAATTTTACCTCTAACCTTTTCGACATACAAAACTCCTTTCTTTTGACTTTTTAATTATATTTTTATTTTTGAAAAATAATTCACCAATAGAATATGATTTCCTTTTATAATAACTTTTAAAATTGTCCTAATGGACCTAACAAAGCAATGGAAAAAAGATCATTTAAAAGTATTATCTTCATTATTCG
>JAUXGF010000478.1 GCA_030622395.1 Calditrichaceae bacterium | reverse complement strand
TTTTGGTGCGGAGGAACGTATGGAATTTGAAAAAACAACGGAAAAATTTCCATTTTCTGTCCCGCCTTATTATATATCTTTAATAAATAAAAAAGACTACCGAAACGATCCTATTTATAAACAGGCATTTCCGTCTTCAGGCGAACTCATAATTGCCGATCACGATATGGTTGATCCGCTGGCTGAAGAGAAAGACAGCCCTGCGCCGGGCATAACTCACCGCTACCCGGATCGGGTACTTTTCACCATAAGCAATATGTGTTCCATGTACTGCCGGCATTGTACACGCAAACGAAAAGTAGGCGATGTGGATTTTATTCCCAATAAAGGCATGATTAAAGCCGGTATCAATTATATTAAAAAAACGCCTCAGGTACGCGATGTACTGCTATCGGGCGGCGATCCTTTTATGCTTTCCGATAAATATTTAGATTGGATTCTATCTGAAATACGCGCCATCCCGCATGTAGAAATAATCCGTATAGGTACACGCATGCCCGTTGTTCTGCCATACCGGATTACTGACGATTTGGTAAATGTAATTAAAAAATATCATCCTATATGGGTAAATACACATTTTAATCATCCACGGGAAATTACGGCTTCGTCCAAAGAAGCTTTAAAAAAATTAGCTGACGCCGGCATCCCGTTAGGCAACCAATCCGTATTACTGAGCGGAGTTAACGACTGTCCGCGCATTATGAAATCGTTAGTGCATAAACTAGTTATAAACCGTGTGCGCCCTTATTATCTTTATCAGTGTGATTTGTCGGAAGGATTGGCTCATTTTCGCACACCGGTCGGTAAAGGGATAGAAATAATCGAGAGTTTAATCGGGCACACCAGCGGATTTGCCGTTCCCACTTACGTAATTGACGCCCCGGGCGGCGGCGGCAAAATACCGATTATGCCAAACTACATCATTTCATGGTCAACAAATAAGGTGGTTTTAAGAAATTATGAAGGCGTAATTACCACATACAAAGAGCCGGATTCGTACGAACCGGTGTTTTGTGACCGTGACTGCGATAACTGCAAATTGCAATTAGACTTAGAGGGCGCGGACGAATATAACTCCACAGGTATAGCCGAATTATTAACAGACTCTGACGACGTCATATCTTTAATTCCTGGGAGCACAGAACGCCTGGAAAGAAGAAATAATAGCGATGAAAACGGCTCGGAGTAATCATGCACTTTTTAGATTATTTTATCTTTATCATATACTTTATGTCTGTGTTGGCGGTTGGTTTATATTTTTATCGTAAAAATAAAACTAAAGAAGATTATTATGTGGGCGGTCGCAACATTTCCGCCGGTCATGTGGGGATGTCAATTGTTGCAACAGATGTGGGAGGCGGGTTTTCAATAGGATTAGGCGGGCTGGGTTTTATTATGGGGCTTTCCGGAAGCTGGCTGCTTTTTACCGGTCTTGTCGGCGCCTGGCTAGCCGCTGTTTTAATAATACCGCGTATAAAAAGGATCGACGCTAAAATGGGTATGTTAACCTATCCCGATTTTTTACGCTGGCGTTATGGAGACTCTGTCGCCCTTGCCGCGGCTGTTATTTCAGGAATTGGTTATTTAGGATTTACCGGGGCTCAAATTTTAGCCGGAGCCAAATTAGCCTCAGGCAGCGTGTTTTCAAATATTGATTTCATTAATCCCCTTGATCTGTCGTTGTATTTGATGGCTGGAGTTATACTTGTTTATACCGTTCTGGGCGGAATTAAAGCCGTTATCTATACAGATACAATTCAATGGATAGTTTTACTTGGCGGATTATTCTTTTTTGGAGCGCCCTTCGCTTTTATTGAAGCTGGCGGCTGGCAGGGGCTGCAAAGTAGTTTACCGGAACAATTCTTTACATTAACTAATATCAGCTTTGTGCAATTCCTAAATTGGTTTTTCACCATTGTTCCTATATGGTTCGTTGCTATGACGTTATACCAGCGCATTTATGCTTGCAGGAATGAGAAAGAAACACGCCGGGCTTTTTTTATGGCAGGTTTATTGGAATATCCGTTAATGGCTTTTTTAGGCGTTTTTTTAGGTATGATAGCGCGGGTGTTTTTCCCCGAGGCGGAGCCCGAGATGGGGCTGCCTTTGCTGTTAAGGGATGTGCTGCCAATAGGCATTACAGGTATCGTTGTGGCAGCTTATTTTTCTGCTATTATGTCTACCGCGGATAGCTGCCTGATTGCTTCGTCAGGCAATTTCGTTAATGATATAATACAACCCTATTTTCTCAAAAACAAAACAGATAAATATATGATGAAAGTTTCACAAATAGTTACCTTGCTTATCGGCGGGCTTACATTGGTTATTGCCACTTCTTTTAACACTGTTCTTGAAATTATACTTTACGCCTATTCGTTTATGGTCGCCGGCTTATTTATACCCACATTAGGCGCTTTCTTCTGGGAAAAGAGCGATGCGGCAGCCGCATTAATCAGCATGTTCGTCGGCGGCGGGAGCACATTATTTTTAATATTTTTTAAAACGGAAATTATATGGGGTCTGGATGCAAGTATTATAGGCATACTTCTGTCCGCTGTAACATTTATTAGCGTTTCATTGATAAAAAACAGAGGGGAGTTTTATGTACGATAAGATAGATAAAATAGGGAAATCAAAAATTCAACATGGGAAAGATAATAA
>JAUXGF010000522.1 GCA_030622395.1 Calditrichaceae bacterium | reverse complement strand
TTCAAGTGGAAAAGTCACCATCAGTCGAAATGATACGAGTTATGTTACAGATGAAAACGGCGATACTATTTATGTCAATATTAATACTACTACATTTACAAATCCTGTAAATCTTCCGGCTGACGCCGTATCATTAATGGATTTTGAACAGCAGTTTGAAGTTAAGGAAAACAAGGTCACGGAAATTATGCTGCAAATAGATCCGTTCAGGTCGCTGCAAAGATTTAAGGATTCATACTTATTTATCCGGCAGGTTAGAGTAACAGGCGTTAAATATTATTGATTAATTAAAAGTAGGGAATGATATGAAATCGGTAATAAAAACATTATGTATATTTATGGGCGCAGCGTTTTTAATATATTTATTTTCGTGCGAGCGCAACACATCGCCGGCAAACCCGAATTTCCCGCCAAACACAACGATAGCAAACATTCCTGTGGACAGTTCAACGATTTTTGCGCTTGTAACTATGCATTGGGACGGCGAGGATGACGACGGCTTTATTGCAGGGTATCAATACAGCTATATTACCTATCATCAGGATATTGGCGATTCCGCAATACATGAGTGGGAGAACACTACTGAAACAAGTTTGACAATAGCTTTTGAATCCAGTGATAATTTAAACTTCCAAAAATTTTATGTACGCGCAGTGGATAATATGGGGGATGTTGATCCGACGCCGGCGGAAAAACACTTTTATACGCCTAAAACAATTTTTCCGGAAGCGGAAATTTTATCTCCTGTTAATAATGAAAAATTTTTCACTCTAGAAGAAGCCACAGACTGGTGGCCCGGTATTAAGTTAATCTTTACCGCAAGCGATGAAGACGGGGAAGTTGTGGAGTTTGCCTGGGCGGTAGATGACGGCGAATGGAATTGGGTGCAGGATACTTTATTATATATTAAGCCGGATAATTTTGATCCGCTTGACGGAGAGCATAAAATACGCGTTACCTGCCGCGATAATACTAATTTAGTAGCCCCTAAAGGCGATTCGGTAATTGTAAATTTGATTAGACCAACTTTTGATAAAAGAATATTGATTGTTGATGAAACCATAGAATCAAATTTTCCCGCTAATATTGACCCAATGCCGACAGACGCCGGCGTGGACAGCTTTTATGCGGATATTTTTGGAATTGAAGAGTCGTGGGATTTTAAACAAAATGGAATGCCGCCCAAAGAGGTTTTGGGACAGTATAAATTAGTAATCTGGCATGCGGATAATCTTTATACAACTGAAAATAAAGTGCATAAACTTCCGCAGCATATTGATGATATTATGGATTATCTAAATGTTGGCGGTGATTTTATTATGAGCGGTTGGAAAATATTAAAGTCGTTTGCCGATACAGATCCGTTTCCCCGCGCTTTTGAAGAAGGCGAATTTATTCATGATTATCTGCATATAACTCAAGTGGATGAGACAGCAAAGATTAGCGATTTTATAGGAGCGGAAGGAAGCGGCGGTTTTAGTGATATTTCAGTGGATTCTGCTAAGGTAGCCGGATTCCCTTATAACGGCATGTTAAATTATATTAATCTTATGCCTGAAAGAGCCGGATTTACAGATAAAATGTATATTTATAAAAATAAACTTGACAGTCCGTTTGGGGAATATAGAGGGCAAACCTGCGGGCTTCGCTATTATGGCAGTGTTTTTGACGCCGCAGTGCTTGGTTTTCCTGTATATTTTA